>NZ_JAOQJG010000002.1:0-229862 GCF_025567365.1 Anaerostipes amylophilus
TAATAGAATTCGACATGCATGGAATCTGGTTCAGATTGATGGAACATACTACTATGTAGATCCTACAAATGCTTATTTTAAAGAGGATGGAGAACCGGGAAGAGAACTGTTACTTGGTCAAAAATATCTATTCAGTCTTTATACTCCAGATAATACTACAATAGAGGATACCTATAAAAATATATCACAGGATGACTACTTAAAAGAACATTCCATATGCAAAGGAAATCATGATTTATGGGAAAGTGGACACAATGGAGCTACATGTGAAAACCCTGCAACAACAGTATATTCTTGCAAAAACAAGGGATGTTTATATAAAAAGTATGTAGAAACAGCACCGGACCTTGGTCATGAATGGGGTAATGCAAAAATCACTCAAGAGCAATCTTGTGAAAATCCGGAAATTACAACTTATACGTGTACTCATAGTCTTTGTGAAAGAAAAAAGCAAGTAGAAACCAAACCCGCCCTAGGTCATACCTGGGATGAAGGAAAGGTTACAAAAGAAGCTACCTGTTCCGAAACAGGAGTTAAGACTTATACCTGTACTCGCTGTGGTGGAACAAAAAACGAAGAGATCCCAAAAACAAAACATGACTATGAAGAGCATGTCGAAACTCCGGCAACCTGTACATCCAGAGGCGTCAGTTACTATGTATGTAAAAACTGCGGACTTACAACATCAAAAAAACAGACACCTGCGACTGGCCATATCCATACAGAAGTCCGTAACAAAAAGGATGCAACTTATACAGACGATGGTTATACCGGAGATACTTACTGTAAAGATTGTGGTAAGAAACTGGAAACAGGAACCATGATTCCAAAACTGGTAGAAAAAGAACATGACTACGGAGAATGGGTTCTTGATCAGGCTCCAACATGCAAAAAATACGGAGTAAGACACAGGATCTGTAAGAACTGCGGAGATCGAGAGGTCGATGTGCTTGACAAAGTCGATCATTCATGGGAACTTGTCTCAACAACACCTGCTACATGCATCATTGGAGAAATCCAACATTATAAGTGCAGCGTTTGTGGAGAGACAAAAGATGTGACATTAAGTAATCCATTAGGAGAGCATTCCTGGGATAACGGAAAAGTAACAAAAGAAGCTACCTGTACGGAAGATGGAGAAAAGACTTATACCTGTACTGTCTGCAATACGACAAAGACAAAAGTCATTCCTGCTACCGGACATCAGCACAAAGAAGTAAGAAACGCAAAGAAAGCTACCTGTACCGAAGATGGTTACACCGGAGATACCTACTGTACAGACTGTAATACAAAACTGGAATCTGGAACAGTGATCAATAAACTCGGTCATACATGGGATAACGGAGTGATTACAAAAGAAGCAACAGAAACCGAGGAAGGTGTTAAGACATACACCTGTAAGACATGTGGCGAAACAAAGACAGAAAAGATTCCAGTTACATCCCACCATTTGGATCAGGGAACGATCACAAAGAAAGCTACTTGTACAGAAAACGGAGAGAAAATGTATCATTGTACGGATGCAGACTGTGATAAAACATATGTAGAAACGATTCCAGCGACTGGGCACAAGTTTGATTCCTGGAAGACTGTAAAAGCCCAGAGTATCTACAGCGGAGCTGTACAGAAACGTACCTGTAATGCCTGCGGTAAAAAAGAAACAAGGATTGTTGGAGACAAACTAAAACCAGTCTTAAAGGTCAATACACCAAAACTACAGTTAAAACGTAGACAGAAAACACAGAAATTCACATTAACTGATATAGCAAAAGGAGATTCTGTTAAGTCATGGGTAAGCAGCAACAAGAAGATCGTAACTGTTTCAGGGAAACCAAATGGAACATGTATCATCAAAGCCGGTAAGAAAACTGGAAGTGCAAAGATCACGATCACAATGAGATCAAACCTGAAAAAGACAATCGGTGTTAAAGTACAGAAAAAAGCAGTAGCCTGTACATTCATTAAAAATGTACCAAAGAAGCTGACACTAAAACGCAAGAGATCTTATCAGTTAAAACCAGTGATCAATCCGATCACATGTACTTATAAAGCAAAATACAAGACTTCCAACAAGAAGATCGTAAAAGTAACATCCAAAGGAAAGATTACAGCAGTAAAGAAAGGAAAAGCAAAGATCACAGTGATGGTAGGCAAGAAGAAGTTTATCTGCATGGTAACTTTCGATAATATAAAAAAACAACACACAACAAAGCTCGTAAATAAGCCATTTTTACGAGCTTTAAAAAAAAATTAAAAAAACTTTCAAAAAAGTGTTGACATTTATCGAAAATGAGAGTATATTATTATTTGTCGTCAGGCAAGAGAGCTTGAAAGACACAAGGGATCATAGCTCAGCTGGGAGAGCATCTGCCTTACAAGCAGAGGGTCATAGGTTCGAGTCCTATTGGTCCCACTATCCATGAACCTCATGGAGTAATTTCATAACATATGGCGATGTAGCTCAGTTGGCTAGAGCATACGGTTCATACCCGTAGTGTCAGCAGTTCGAATCTGCTCATCGCTACTTAACTAAGACATATTCATTAGGAATATGTCTTTTTTCTTTATAAATGCTTATAAGGCTTTCTGATAGTTACACTTTTTCTCAATCACATAATGAATAAAATTCTTCAAAACCATCCCCAGAAATTTTGCCGAAAAGATGATAAAAAAATTTAATCATGTTATAATAAAAACAAAAAAGGAGAACTTATATATGCGTGTAGGAATGGGATATGATGTCCACAAATTAGTAGAAGGAAGAGCCCTGATCTTAGGTGGTGTAAAAGTACCTTACGAGAAGGGACTATTAGGTCATTCAGACGCAGATGTTTTGCTGCATGCGATCACAGATGCAATCCTGGGGGCAGCAGCACTCGGAGATATTGGAAAACATTTTCCAGATACAGATCCTGCATATCATAATGCAGACAGCATGAAATTATTAGAAGAAGTAGTGAAACTGATTGAAGACAAGGGATACGAGGTAGGAAATGTTGATGCAACAGTGATCGCACAGAGACCAAAGTTATTAAATTATATTCCAATGATGAAAGAAAACATCAGCAAAGTTCTCAAAGTTGATCCAGATCAGGTGAACGTCAAGGCAACAACAGAAGAACACTTAGGATTTACAGGAGAAGGGCTTGGAATCAGCGCACAAGCTGTATGTTTGCTAAACGAGAGGAAATAATATGGAATTAATTTATCAGGAAGAGAAAGAAGTAAAACCAGTCTATGACATGTATCAGAAGATTTTTGAAGATCCTGAAGAATTTGCAAAGTATTATTTTGAAGAAGTCTATGCATCCAATGAAGTGCTTCTGGCAAGAGAAGGCCAGAAGATCTTAGGAATGATACATTTGAATCCATACCATATAAGAACAGGGGAAAAGACATACACATTAAATTACATTGTAGCTGTAGCGGTATGGAAAGAATACAGAAGACAAGGAATAATGGCAGCAATGCTTACAAAGTGCTTAAATGACATGCATCAGAAGAGACAGCCGTTTACTTATCTGATGCCGGCGAATAAAGCATATTATGAGCCATTTCAGTTTACCTTTGTGATGGACTGGGAAGAAACGATGATTCATTCAATGAATGATTCGGACAAGATAATTCCAGCAATACAACAAGATGCAAGAATTGTCACAGCACCAGAAGAAGAATATGACCGAATTACTATATTTTTAGAACAATTTATGCAGCCATATCAGATTTATACAATTCCTGATAAGCAATATTTAAGAAGACTTTCAAAAGAAAGCCAGAGTGGTGAAGGGAACCTCATGGTATATTATGAGGGAGAACAATTGACAGGTGTTTTTGCAGAGAGTTTTGAAGATGATGAAGTGTATATCCGATGGGCATATTCAACGCAGCCAGAGAATATGCTCAATGAGATAAAATATCGATATAAGAATAAGAAGATTTATATTACAGAAGGTAATTTAACCAAAGGAGAAAAAATACCAAAGATTATGGCAAGGATCACAGATCTCACAGCGTGGGGAGAGATCCTTCATGGAAAGAGTGATTTTACATTCAGGATTTTGGTCAAAGATCCGTATATCAAGGATCAGAATGGTGTATACCAATTCCAATGCCTGAATCATAAGATATCCATTCAATGTGTAGATTCATCAAAAGAAAATGCATGCAAAGAAGGACGATCAGATGCACAAGAATGGGAAGATGAAATTTCAATTGACGAGCTGACACAGGTGTTTTTTGACAACAATGCAGGACAGATATTAAAACAGCATGAGTATCTGAAAGATATCGTGCCGGCTGGCCCAATCTATATTTCAGAGGAGGTATAAGCCATGAAGTTAATGTTTATCGGAGCAGATCATGAAGTAACCGGAAGCTGCCACTATGTGGAAGCCTGCGACAAAAGGTTTATTGTTGACTATGGAATGGAACAAGGGTTAAATGTGTACGAGAATGTCGAGCTGCCAGTGAATGCAGGCAGTCTGGATTTTATTTTGCTGACACACGCACATATTGATCATTCAGGATTAATTCCGCTGCTGTATGCAAAAGGATTCAGAGGAAAGATATTTGCAACAAGAGCAACGACAGATTTATGCGAGATCATGTTGCAGGATAGTGCGCACATTCAGGAATTTGAAGCAGAATGGAAGAATCGTAAGGCAAGGAGATCTGGAAAACCAGAAGTTGTACCAATTTATACAATGGATGATGCGGTAAATGTTATGCAGTATTTTGTACCATGCCCATATGGAAGACAGATCGAAGTTTCAGATGGGATTACCATCAGATTTACGGATATCGGTCATTTGCTTGGTTCATCAAGTATTGAAGTATGGTTAAGGGAAGATGATGTAGAGAAGAAACTTGTGTTCTCTGGAGATATTGGGAATTTTGATCAGCCTCTGATCAAAGATCCAAGCTATACGAAAGAGGCAGATTATGTTATTATGGAATCTACATATGGAGACCGCTATCATGGAAAACATCAGGATTATGTAACAGAGCTTACCAATGTGATCCAGAGAACATTTGACAGAGGAGGCAATGTCGTCATCCCATCATTTGCGGTAGGAAGAACACAGGAATTATTATATTATATCCGTCAGATCAAAGCAGAAGACAGAGTGAAGGATCATGGCGATTTCAAGGTTGTTGTAGACAGTCCGTTAGCGGTAGAAGCAACTAAGATCTTTAATAAGAACATTGACGAGACTTATGATGAAGAAGCAATGGAATTAGTGAAAGAGGGCATTAATCCGATCACATTTTCCAATCTTCATTTATCTATTACAACCGAAGAATCCAAGGCGATCAACTTTGAGACAGAGCCGATGGTTATCATATCAGCTTCAGGTATGTGTGAAGCTGGAAGAATCAGACATCATCTCAAACATAATCTTTGGCGACCGGAGAATACGATCATATTCGTAGGATATCAGGCATACGGAACATTAGGAAGATCATTGATTGAAGGAGCCAAGGAAGTGAAATTATTTGGTGAAACGATCAAAGTGTCAGCAGATATCGTTCGGTTAGAAGGCCTGAGTGGACATGCAGATAAGAATGGACTATTAAAATGGGTCAATAGTTTCGAGAAGAAACCAGAAGAAGTATTTGTAGTTCATGGAGAAGATGCAGTTTGTGAAGCATTTACATCCTGTTTAAAAGATGAATATAAATTTAAAGCGAGAGCACCATACAGCGGAGATGTGTATGATTTTATTTCAGATGAATGGATCGAATGGGGATCAAGAGAACGCATCCAGAAGAAACCAAAACAGAGTAGTGCTTATATCAGACTTCTTACAGCAAGCGAGCGTTTGAAATCTGTAATAGAGCATAATGAGGGCGGTACGAACAAAGATCTTGGTAAGTTTGCCGATCAGATCATAGCCCTCTGTGACAAGTGGGAAAGGTAACAATGAAAGAGACAAAACGTAAAACAGAAGATGCAGTGCGTATAAATAAATATTTAAGTCAGGCAGGAATCTGCTCCAGAAGACAGGCAGATACTTATGTTGAAGAAGGCAGAGTAGAAGTCGATGGAGAAATTGCAGTAAGCGGAACCAAAGTACTTCCGGGGCAGAGCGTGACATTTGATGGAAAGCCGGTAAAGATTCAGGAAGATCTGATCTTTCTGGCTTTTCATAAGCCAAGAGGAATTGTATGCACAGCAAGCAAGGAAGAGAAAGATAATATTATTGATTATATCAATTATCCAACAAGAATCTATCCAGTAGGGCGTCTGGACAAGGATTCACAGGGCCTGATACTTCTTACGAATGACGGAGAAGCAGCCAATCAGATCATGAAAGCGAGAAATTATCATGAAAAGGAATATGAAGTTACAGTAAATAAGCGGATTACAAACGAATTCATTCATAATATGAGGAATCCGGTTCCATTAGATGAGATCAATGCAGTGACAAGAAGATGCAAAGTAACAAAAGAAGGACCAGATCAGTTCCGTATTATTCTGACACAGGGATTAAATCGCCAGATCCGAAGAATGTGTGAATACTTTGGATATCGTGTGACAAAATTAAAGAGAGTCAGAATTATGAACATAGAACTTGGAAACCTCAAAGAAGGAAGATATCGAAAATTAACTCCGGACGAATTGAGAGAGTTAAAGAAGGAGCTAAAAAGTGAATGATTTAGAGAGAATGAAAGAACTCATCCAGATCTTAAATGAAGCAGGAAAGGCTTATTACCAGCAGGATAAAGAAGTCATGAGCAACCTTGAATATGACAAGATGTACGATGAACTTTTAGAACTGGAGAAAAAGACAAACACTGTATTATCCAACAGTCCAACGATCCATGTCGGATATGAACTGATGACATCATTAGAGAAAGAAGCACATCCATCACCAATGCTTTCTCTAGACAAAACAAAAGAACCAGATCAGCTGGCAGCATGGCTTAGTGGACATGATGGAATCTTATCATGGAAATTAGATGGATTAACGATCGTACTGACTTACGAACATGGAGAATTAGTCAAAGCAGTAACCCGTGGAAATGGAGAAGTCGGAGAAGTTGTAACAAACAATGCAAGAGTATTTGACAATGTTCCAAGACACATTTCTTACGACGGAACGTTAGTGGTCCGAGGAGAAGCGATCATTCCATATTCTTATTTCTATAAGATGAATGAAGAGATTGAAGATGTTGACAGCCAGTACAAGAATCCAAGAAATTTATGCAGTGGTTCCGTCAGACAGTTAAATAATGAGATCACAGCAAAGCGCCATGTGCATTTCTATGCATTCAGCGTAAGTGACATCGAAGGAATGGATTTTAATAATTCTTTTGAACAGAAACTAGACTGGGCAGCAAGTCTTGGATTTGACGTAGTTGAACATATCAGAGTAACAGAAGATACGATTCGAGGTGAGATTGAAGAATTTTCAAAGAAGATCGAACATTTTGATCTGCCATCTGATGGATTAGTATTAGTTTATGACGATCTTGCATATGGAAAAAGTCTTGGAAGAACAGCCAAATTCCCAAGAGATTCCATTGCATTTAAATGGGCGGATGAAATGGCAGATACAACATTGACAGAGATCGAATGGAGTCCATCAAGAACAGGGCTTATCAATCCGGTAGCAATCTTTGAACCAGTAGAATTAGAAGGAACAACCGTAAGCAGAGCAAGTCTTCATAATATCAGTGTGATGGAAGAACTGGAATTAGGAATTGGTGATGAGATTGTTGTATACAAAGCAAACATGATCATTCCTCAGGTCGCAGAGAATAAAACGAAAAGCGGCAAGATTGAGATCCCACATACATGCCCAGCATGCGGAGGAGAGACAAAGATTGAAGATGAAAATGGAATCAGAACTCTGATCTGTACCAACGAATTTTGCAGTGCCAAGAAGATCAAGTCATTTTCACATTTTGTATCCAGAGATGCAATGAATGTAGATGGACTTTCTGAGGCAACATTGCAGAAGATGATCGATGTTGGACTATTAAATGAAATTTATGATCTCTTTACATTAAAAGAACATAAAGAAGAAATTTTAGAATTAGAAGGATTTGGGGAGAAATCTTTTGAGAATCTGACAAAAGCAATCGAAGATTCCAGAAAGCCGGTATTGGCAAACTTTATTTATAGTTTGGGAATTCCAAATGTAGGACTATCCAATGCGAAATTGATCTGCAAGCATTTTAAAGAAGATTTCAAAGCGATCAGAGAAGCAAAAGAAGAAGATTTTACAGCGATCGACCAGATTGGACCGATGATCGCAAAGGCAATGGTATCATACTTCCATACACCTCATAATGAAAAGATTTTAGAAGTACTTTTAAAATATGTGCAGTTTGAAAAGAAAGAAGAAGTAGAAACTGAACAGATATTAGAAGGAAAGACGTTTGTTGTCACAGGTTCACTTAATCATTTTGATAATAGAAAACAGTTAAAAGAAGAGATTGAGCAGATGGGAGGCAAAGTCACAGGATCTGTATCCAAGAAAACAGATTACCTGATCAACAACGACAAGATGTCTCAGTCTTCTAAGAATAAAAAAGCAATGGAATTAGATATTCCAATCCTGAGTGAAGAGGACTTCTTAGAGTTAATTGGACGATAAATAGAGATTGCATAAAAAAGGCAAGAGTTTTATAATAGATATTTGACAGGAAAATCCTGTAAGCTTAGAAAGCAATCGAAAAAAGAGAGAAGGAGATTTGATAAAATGCCAATTCGAATAGACAGTGATCTGCCAGCAAAGGCGATCTTAGAAGAAGAGAATGTATTTGTGATGGATAATGAAAGGGCATGCACACAGGATATCAGGCCTTTAAAGATTGCAATTTTAAATCTGATGCCAAATAAACTGGATACAGAACTTCATTTACTGAGAAGTTTATCAAATACACCATTACAGTTAGATATCACATTTTTACAGACAGAATCCTATGTTCCAACTCATGTATCAGAATCACATATGGAGAAATTTTATAATTATTTTTCGGAGATTAAAGATACACGTTTTGATGGATTGATCATTACAGGGGCACCAGTTGAATTGAAGGAATTTGAAGAAGTTGACTACTGGGATGAAGTAGTAGAGATCATGGAATGGTCAAAAACACATGTAACTTCAACACTTTACATTTGCTGGGCGGCACAGGCAGGGCTTTATTACCATTATGGAATCAAGAAACATGTCTTAGATAAGAAGATTTCAGGTGTTTATGAACATCATCCATTACATAGTAAAGTTCCGATCATTCGAGGATTCGATGATAAGTTTTATGTACCACATTCAAGAAATACAGGTGTTGACGGAGAAGCGATCAAGAAAAATAAAGAATTAACAGTTGTTGCGGAATCAGATGAAACGGGACCATATATCATTCTGAATTCCACAGGAAGCCAGGTATTTGTAACAGGTCATCCAGAATACGATGTGATGTCACTCCATTATGAATATGTAAGAGACGTGAAGCGCGGACTGAATCCAGATATACCAAAGAATTATTACAAAGATAATGATCCAACAAAGAAACCAGTCAAGTCATGGAGATGCCATGCAAATACAATGTATTATAACTGGTTAAATTATTATGTATATCAGGTAACACCATACGATCTTGAAAAGAAAAAATAAAAACAAAAGGTTGTTGTAAGATCAAAAGATACAGCGACCTTTCTGTGCGTATAAAGGAAATACAGCAGATCGTACAATAGATATAAAATTGTAAGGAAAGATAGAATGAAAAAGAATAAGAAAAGCATATGGATCAAAGTCATAGCATTTTGTATGAGTCTTATGATGGCTGTATGCGGTACAGTTACCAAAGATAAAGTACAGGTAAATGCTGCAACAAAGCTTAAAGTACATTTTATAGATGTTGGGTGTGGGGATGCAATATTGATCCAATATGGAAGTGGGGTAAAAGCAGAGTACGGAATGATCGATGCAGGACCCGTTTACTATACCAAAACAAATAAGAAAGATGTAAATACATCCAACAGAGCAAGAAACTATTTAAAAAAGCAAAAGATCACACATTTAAAATTTGTTCTCCTGACACATCCACACCAGGATCATATTGGAGGAATGATTAAAATTTTAGATGATCCGAAGATCAAGATTGATACGATCTATGGAAATAATTTTGATCTGAAAGTACTTCAAAGTAGTAAGAATAAAAAGAAACAAAGTGCATCAACAGCAAAGCTGATCAAATATCGAGACGATGAGGGAATATATGCACAAGTGATCGCAAAGATTCAAAAGAAAGTGAAACGAAAAGAAACCGTATATGTTGTTCCAAAAGCAGGAGATAAAGTTTATCTTGGAAAAGCATGTATGAGATTCTATGGTGTTATGAATGCAAAATACAAATATGGAAGACGAGGAGATTTGAATTATCGTCAGGTAAACAAATATTCTATTGTAACCAGACTTACCTATAAAAGCAATTCATTTCTATTTACAGGAGATGCACAAAAAGAGACAATTGAACAGTTAGTGAAAAAAGGGTATAATCTACAGGCACAGGTTTTAAAAGTACCGCATCATGGAATGCAGGATATTTTAAAAAACACTAAAAAAGCAAGATCAGATCATCGATATTTATTTCAACGTGTAAAAGCGAAAATAGCTGTGATCAGTAATGGTTATAAAAACAGTTACAAGGCACCACATAAGAAGACACTTAATGAATTAAAAACTGCGAATGTTTATGATACAGGAAGCAGAGGAACGATTGTGATCACAAGCGACGGCAAACGATTATCTGTAAAAGTGCAGAAGGGGAAAGGCCCAAGTTATAAGAGAACAAAGAAATAAGATATTTACAATAAATCAGACAAAGATAAGAAAGGAAAAGAAATGATAAAACTGATCGCAACAGACATCGATGGAACATTATTAGCAGATGGGACATTAAAAATTAATCCAGAATATTACGATGTGATCAAGGAACTGCGAAACAGAGGAGTGCGAGTGATCGCAGCCAGTGGAAGACAGCGCTCAAGTATTAAGAAAGTGTTTGCACCGATCGTTGATGAAATAAGTTTTATTTCAGAGAATGGAACAGCTGTTTATTCAAAAGATTATCAGTTTATAAATAAGATTCCAGAAGATGTTGCAAGAGCATACATTCGTGAAGCAAGAATGTTTCCAGGATGTGAAATTACGATCAATAAGGATAATATGGCGTATTTTGAAAATGTTGGATTATATCGTTATATGATCGATGATTATGGATATAGAGGAGAATTAGTTGATAATATTGAAGATTATCTGGATGACGTATGTAAGATCAGCATCTTCCACCACAATTGCGCAGAAAAGATGGTAAGTCAGGAATTTGTGGACAAATGGAGCAAAACAATGAATATTGCTGTCTCAGGAAAATTCTGGCTGGACTGCACAAATCAAGGTGGAAACAAGGGATCAGCGCTGCAGCATTTTCAGGAAGCATATAAGATCAGTCCGGATGAAACACTTGCGTTTGGGGATAATATCAATGATATTGAAATGCTAAAACGTGCCAGCCACAGTTTTGCAGTAGAAAATGCAAGAGAAGAAGTAAAAGAGGTAGCGAATTTTATTGCACCTTCTTATAAAGAAGACGGAGTATTACAGGTGTTAAAAGCAGTATTACGCGGAGAATTGGCATGACATACGAAGAATCTGTAAAATATTTATACAAAATCGCAGGATTCGCCAAAAAATCTTCTCTGGAAGATATAAACTATTTATTAGAGCAGCTTGGAAATCCGCATAAGGATCTGAAGTTTGTACATGTAGCTGGAACTAATGGCAAAGGATCAGTTTGTGCATTTTTGGAAGCAGTCTTAAAAGAGCATGGGAAAACGACAGCAGCATTTACTTCACCACATCTGGTAAAGGTAAATGAACGAATCCGGCTGAATGGACAGGATATTTCAGATGAGAGATTTAAAGATGCCTGCAGCCGGGTGAAAGAATGTGTGGAAGCAGCAGTGGAAAAAGGAGTTAATCAGCCTTCTTTTTTTGAGATGATGTTTTTGATGGCGTTATGTATCATGGAAGAAGAACAGCCGGATATCTGTCTGATCGAGACAGGGATGGGTGGAAGATATGATGCAACGAACGTTATCATTCCAGAAGTCAGCGTGATCACATCAATCAGTATGGATCATATGGAATTCCTTGGACACACGATCGAAGAGATCGCATCACACAAGGCAGGAATCATAAAAAAGGCGATTCCTGTTGTAACAATGGAACAGGAACAGGCAGTATCTGATATTTTGAGAGAAGAAGCAAAGCAGAAAATGTCACCATTTTATGACGTTTCTGAAGATAATCTTAAATTTGAAGAAAAAGCAGCAAAATATATTGATTTTTTAAATGCGAGTGCGTATGATAAGAGAAGAGATGTGAGAACGAATATTGCAGGAACATTTCAGAGGGCAAACTTAGCAGTTGCACTTAAGACAGCCAAGATCTTATGCCAGCAGTTAGATGCTGACAAGATTTATAATGCACTGACACAGATAAAGATTCCGGGAAGGATGGAAGAGATCGCACCAGGGATCATTGTTGATGTGTCACATAATATTCAGGGAATGGAAGGCTTTGTAAAGACTGTAGAAGCCAATTTCCAAGGAAAGAAACGCATATTATTTGCAGCATCTCACAAGAATGAAGAAGAATACATGAAGAATATTTTGAAACAGATACCACAGATCGAAGCTTTTTATACAGTGGCGATCGATCACAGAAGGATCAGAGAAGAAGAATTTCAGAATGTTTTTCGTCAGATGATAGATCGAAGAGAGAAAGATACGGTCTGCTTTGTAGTCGGGTCATTTTACCTGGCAGGCATGGCCAAAGATTTCATAAATCAGGAGGAGAAAGATGTTAAATTATAATGAAGAATTAGAAAGATTCCAGCCATGTGCGGATCTTGAATCAGCAGAAGAGAATATTTATGGTAAAGAGCTTGAAGAGATTAAGAAGAATAAGACAGAATTATATAAAGCAAATCAGATGATCAAGAAATATAACCAGGCACTGAATTATGCAAAACAGGGCAATGATGACCTTGCAATGCTGCAGTTAAAGAACGTTGTAGCAGCAATTCCTAATTTTGTAGATGCATATCTTCTGATGGCTCTATTATCCATCAAAGAAGAGAATTATGATGATGCAAGACAGTTCCTTGATACAATCTTAAAGATTGAACCAGATAATGAATTAGCCGTTGAATATGGTAAGGAATTTGAGTCAAAAGTAGTGGAAGAAGAACCAGAGGAAAAAGAATCAGATAAGAAAGAAAAGAAAAAAGAAAAGAAAAAACAGACAAAGGCACAGACAGAGCAGCCACCAAAGAAGAAAGAGAGCCCATTTAAGATCTCATCTTTCCAGGAAAATGAATCTGCAGGAAAGAGCCCTATGTTTTATATGGTAACAGGTATTGTGATCGGTGTGATCGTTGCAGCTGTTTTGATCTATCCAACAGTCAGAGCAAGCTTTAATCACAAGAGTACAACACAGGTTGAAGATTATAAAGAACAGATTTTAGCAAAAGATACACAGCTAAAAGCAAGTGACAAGAAAGTAAAAGAAGCACAGAAAGCTCAGAAGAAAGCAGAAGATGAATTATCAGAATATATCGGAACAAGCAAGAAAGACGGAGTCTATGATTCATTATTAAAAGCATTACAGAAATACAGTGATCGTGATTATACAGGATCAGCAGACGCATTACTTGATATTGACAGCAAGAAATTGACAACAAAGAATATGAAGAGCATCTATAATGATCTGACAACAAAGGTTTATCCAAACGCTGCAACAGGATTATACAGCAAAGGAAAGAATGCATACTGGTCAAAAGACTACAAGACAGCGATCAACTACTTAAAGAAAGCAATCAAAGTAAGAGATACAAATAGTTATGCATACAGCTATCTTGGACAGGCATATGAAGCTTCAGGAGATACTAAGAATGCGAAGAAGACATATGAGACACTGATCAAGAAATTCCCAGGAACATCACAGGCAAGATTAGCACAGACAAAAATTGATGCTATGGGCAAGAAGGATGCAAAGAGTCTGTAAATAATAACAAAGACTAAGATACAAAAGATAAGAGAAAGAAGAACAAACGAAGATGTTTGAGCTTCTTTCTTTTATTTTTTGTATCTTTTTCTATAGAAGATTTTAATGAAAGATTCTATAAAAGGTCAGGAGGAAAGAATATGGCAACAGAGTACAAAATTGAAAACAGAAACCTATATATTTATCTGGATGGAGAATTGGATCATCATCTTGCGAAAAAAATAAAATACCAGTGTGATATCATTTTGAAATCATATCCGATCAAGGATATAGAATTTGATTTTACAAACTCACCATTTATTGACAGTTCAGGAATTGGAGTGATCCTTGGAAGATACCGTTATGTACAAGCAATGGGAGGCACCGTAAGATTAAGCCATATGAGCCCATCAGTCAAAAAGATCATTCATATGGCAGGATTGCATCAATTAGTAGAAGAAATATAAAAGATATGGGAGGATTTATATGTTGCATTTAGAATTTAACAGTGAATCAGAAAATGAAGGAATCGCAAGAATCGTAACATCTGCATATATCATGAGATTTGATCCAGATATGGAGGAAATGGAAGATGTAAAAACAGCGGTATCTGAGGCTGTAACAAACTGCATTGTACATGCGTATTTCGATGAAAATGGAAAGATTGAGATGGACATTTCTGATAAGGAACAGATTGTGAAAATAGAGATCACAGATCATGGAATTGGAATTCCGGATGTGAAGAAAGCGATGGAACCAATGTATACGACAAAACCAGAAGAAGAGAGGACAGGAATGGGATTTTCTTTTATGGAGGCTTTTATGGATGAAGTGCATGTATATTCAAAAGAAGGGGAAGGGACCAAAGTAATTATGACAAAGAAAATGGGAGAGAAGAATCATCTGAATGGATAAGGTAAGAGAACTTTTGCAGCTTACCAAAGAAGGAAATGAAGAAGCAAGAGAGAAACTTATCTTAGACAATGTAGGGCTGATATGGAGTGTAGTCAGGCGTTTTACTAACAGGGGGTACGAATCGGATGATCTATTCCAGATAGGGAGTATTGGGCTTATGAAAGCAGTTGACAAGTTTGATCTGTCCTATGATGTCAAATTTTCAACATATGCGGT
Source organism: Anaerostipes amylophilus (assembly GCF_025567365.1). Lineage (NCBI taxonomy): Bacteria > Bacillati > Bacillota > Clostridia > Lachnospirales > Lachnospiraceae > Anaerostipes > Anaerostipes amylophilus. Next base: position 15,195 of record NZ_JAOQJG010000002.1, read on the forward strand.
GCCGATGATCACAGGAGAAATTCGAAGATTTATAAGAGATGATGGGATGATCAAAGTAAGCCGAACCTTAAAAGAAAATGCGTATAAGATCATGAAAGCAAGAGAAATGTTTTGCCAGACATATCAAAGAGAAGCAACTATCGATGAGATCAGCAGCATCACACAGATCGCACGAGAAGAGATCGTGACATCCATGGAAGCAAGCAGTGAAGTAGAATCTTTACACCAACCTGCGTACCAGAAAGATGGAAGCGAAATTCTTCTGATGGAAAAATTATCAAAGGAAGGAAATGAGACAGAGAAAGTGATCGACCATGTATTACTACATCAGGCGATGAAACATTTGGAAGAACGAGAACGACAGATCATCCAATATAGATATTTTGATGGAAAGACACAGCAGGAGATCGCTGGATTATTTCATATTTCCCAAGTGCAGGTTTCAAGAATGGAAAAAAAGATTTTAAAAAAGCTAAAAAGACAAATGGTTGGAAAATTTTGAAAAATATGCTAAAATGAAAAAAACAATACAAATCTGAACCGATCGTTAAAGGATAGTTCATCCATTTTCCCAGGTAAAAGGAGAAAGAATCAATATGACATATGAAAAAAAATCGGTGATCGAATTGCGTGAAATTGCAAAAGAAAGAAAGATCAAAGGGATTTCAACATTAAAGAAGAAAGAATTAATTGAGACATTAGAAAAATATGATCAAGAGAATTATAAAGAAGTAAAATCTAAAGAAGAAACTCATGGAGAGCATCAGGGAAGAAAGCATTATCAGAAGGAATTCCCTAAAAATATCAAGAGCCTGGACAGTGGACAGAAAGCACATGGAATTCTGGAAGTTATGCCGGATGGTTATGGATTTATTCGTTGTGAAAATTATCTTCCAGGAGAAAATGATATTTATGTTTCCCCTGCACAGATTCGTAAGTTCAATTTAAAAACAGGAGATATCTTAACAGGTGCGATTCGCATCAAAACACAGAGTGAGAAATTCAGTGCGTTGTTATTTGTGGAATCTGTCAATGGATATGAGCCAGAGATGGCAGCAAGAAGACAGCATTTTGAAGATCTGACCCCAATCTTTCCACACGAAAGACTAAGCATGGAAACAGAGAAATCATCCATTCCAATGCGTATGGTTGATCTGTTATCGCCAGTTGGAAAAGGTCAGAGAGGAATGATCGTATCACCTCCAAAGACAGGAAAGACAACTTTGTTAAAACAGATGGCACAAAGTATCAGCAAGAATTATAAAGATATCAAATTGATCGTATTATTAATTGATGAGAGACCAGAAGAAGTTACAGATTTTAAGGAATCTATCGAAGGAAAGAATGTTGAAGTTATCTATTCTACATTTGATGAATTACCAGAACATCACAAGAGAGTATCAGAGATGGTATTAGAACGTGCAAAACGTCTGGTAGAACATAAAGAAGACGTTGTGATCCTTTTAGACAGTATCACAAGGCTGGCAAGAGCCTATAACCTTACAGTACCACCAAGTGGAAGAACATTAACTGGTGGACTTGATCCCGCAGCACTCTACATGCCAAAAAAATTTTTCGGTGCAGCCAGAAATATGAGAGAGGGCGGAAGTTTAACGATTCTTGCAACAGCACTTGTTGAGACAGGAAGCAAGATGGATGATGTGATCTTTGAAGAATTCAAAGGAACCGGTAACATGGAATTAGTTCTAAACCGCAAACTCGCAGAGAAGAGAATCTTCCCAGCTGTTGATATCGCCAAATCAGGAACAAGAAGAGAAGAATTATTACTTACAAAAGACGAGAGAGAAGTTGTCACAGCACTCCATAAAGAATTATCTGGAAATCGCTCCGAAGAATTTATGGAACAGATGCTTGATCTATTCAAGAGAACCAAGGACAACAAAGAGTTCGTCGCATTAACAAAAAGATCTTTATTAAGAAAATAAAAAAATGTTTGCAATTTCAAATAAATTGTGATAGAATAAAAAAGCTGTTTATTAAACAAGAAATGACGAAAGTCAAAGTATGTAAATGTTGGCAAAATCCAACAAATTTTTTAGAAGAGGTGAAAGAACATGCGTGAAGGAATCCATCCAAAGTATTATCAGGCAAAAGTAGTATGTAACTGTGGTAACGAATTCGTAACAGGATCTACAAAGGAAGATATCCACGTAGAAATCTGCTCAAAATGTCATTCATTCTACACAGGACAGCAGAAAGCTACTCAGGCTCGTGGACGTATTGATAAGTTCAATCGTAAATATGGTGTTAAGTAGAAAATTAAGAAATCAGGTTGAGGTTATCAAAATCTCAACCTTTTTTTTATGCAATGGGGAAGTCCCAGCATAGTAATAGGAGATAACAATGGCGGTTCGTATTGGCGGGCAGGCAGTGATCGAAGGCGTAATGATGAAGAACATGGATCGTTATGCAGTATCCGTGCGAAAGCCCGATGGAAAGATAGAGACAAAAGTAGAAGAATGTGTAAGCTTTGCAGAGAAACATCCATTATTTAAATTACCGATCCTTCGTGGAATGGTAAACTTTTTAGAATCAATGGTGATCGGAATGCAGACGCTTAATTACTCTGCATCTTTTTATGAAGATGAAGAAGAACAAACAGAAGAAAAGACCGAACAGTTTTTGGAGAAATTTCTAGGAGAAAAAGCAGAGAAGGTAATCATGGGAATAGTCCTTGTATTTTCATTAGCAATTTCCATCGGATTATTTATGATCCTTCCATATATTGCATCAGAAGCAGCAGGAAAGCTCATTCATAATGAATACGGAATCCTGTTGATGGAAGGAGTGATCCGAATTGTGATTTTTCTTGGATACATTGTACTGATCTCACAGATGGAAGATATCAAACGGGTATTTATGTACCATGGAGCAGAACACAAAACGATCAACTGTTTAGAAGCAGGTGTGGAACTTACCACTGAAAATGTGGATAACTATTCAAGATTACACAAAAGATGTGGAACAAGTTTTATTTTTATCGTCATGATCATCAGTATGGTATTTTTCTTCTTTATAAGAGTGGATACCATCTGGTTACGAATCGTGTTAAGATTATTATTTTTACCATTGGTGGCTGGCGTTTCCTATGAATTTATCAGACTTGCAGGAAGCAGTGACCATCCACTTGTACAGATTTTCTCAAAACCAGGACTGGCACTTCAGAAACTGACAACGAAAGAACCAGATCATTCTATGATCGAAGTTGCGATCGCATCAGTGGAAGGCGTATTTGACTGGAGAGAATATCTGGATAGTCTGAATAAAGGGGAACAAAAAGAAGATGAATAGAAGAGAATGGGTCCTCTATGGACAGAAAGAACTAGAAGAAGCACAGATTGAGAATGCATCTGGTGATGCATGGTATTTATTTTCTGAATGTTTTCATATATCAAGGGAAGACTATCTGTTCGGAATGACGGATGAGATCAATGATAAAGAAGCAGAAGAAAGATATAAAGAATTGATTCAGAAGAGAAAAGAACATGTGCCATTGCAATATATTTTAGGAACACAGGAATTTATGGGATATACATTTAAGGTAACACCAGATGTGCTGATTCCAAGAGCAGATACAGAAACAGTATTGGAGGAAGTGCTTCTTAAGGTCCCGCAGACCTTAAAGAATCTGAAAATTTTGGATTTATGCACTGGTTCAGGCTGTATTGCGATCAGTCTGGCATTGATTTTAAATCCAGAAGTATGTATTGGGACAGATATCAGTGAAAAAGCATTAAAAATTGCAAAAGCTAATGGCGAAAATCTCGCACCTATGGTAAAATTTATTCAAAGTGACCTTTTTGAGAATGTCACAGGAAGCTATGATCTGATCATTTCGAATCCGCCCTATATTACAACGGAAGAATGTGGGAAGCTGATGCCGGAGGTAAAAGACTATGAACCGATGTTAGCACTCGATGGGAAGGAAGATGGACTTTATTTTTATAAGAAGATCATCAAAGAAGCGAAAAACTATTTAAATCCACAAGGAATGCTCGCATTTGAGATCGGATATGATCAGGGAGAAGCAGTGAAGAATTTGATGGAAGCACAGGATTTTGCCTGTGTTGAGATAAAAAAGGACCTGGCAGGATTAGACCGGCTGGTCTTTGGATTTGCAAGAGAAGGAGAATAAGATGTTTGATAAGTTAGAAGGTTTAGTAGATCGTCTGGACACTGTACTGCAGGAATTGAATGATCCAGATGTAGCAGGTAACCAGAATCGTTTCCGTGATCTGATGAAAGAACAAAATGAGCTGACACCGATCGTGGAAAAATACAAAGAATACAAAGCAGAGAAACAGAATATCGAAGATAGTTTGATGCTTTTAGAAGAAGAGTCTGACGAAGAGATGAAAGAACTTGCCAAGGAAGAACTGAATGAATCTAAGGCAAATGTGGAAAGATTAGAAGAAGAGTTAAAGATTCTCTTAATTCCAAAGGATCCAATGGATGATAAGAATATCATCGTTGAGATGCGTGCTGGTGCCGGTGGAGATGAAGCTGGGTTATTCGTCGCTGACGTTGCACGTATGTATCGAAATTATGCAGAAAGCAAACGTTGGAAAGTAAATACATTAAGTTTTAATGAGAGTGGAATCGGTGGATTTAAAGAACTTGTATTCATGGTATCTGGACAGGGTGCATACTCAAGATTCAAGTACGAAAGCGGTGTACACCGTGTACAGAGAATCCCTGCAACAGAGTCTGGAGGAAGAATCCATACATCTACAATTACGGTAGCGATCATGCCAGAAGTGGAAGATGTGGAAGTAGAAATCGATATGAACGATTGTAAGTTTGATGTATTCCGTGCATCAGGAAATGGTGGACAGTGTGTCAATACAACAGACTCTGCGGTACGTTTAACACATATTCCAACAGGAATCGTTGTATCATGCCAGGATGAAAAATCACAGTTAAAGAATAAGGACAAAGCGTTAAAGGTATTACGTTCCCGTCTGTATGAATTAGAACAGCAGAAAGCACATGATGAAGAAGCAGCAAAGAGAAAGAGCCAGATCGGTACAGGAGACCGTTCTGAAAAGATCAGAACATACAATTATCCACAGGGTCGTGTTACAGATCACAGAATCAAGCTGACACTTCACAAATTAGATTCTATCATGAACGGTGATTTAGATGAATTGATCGACAGCTTAACAGCAGCAGATCAGGCAGCAAAATTAAGTAACATGGAAGAAGAATAATACAAAGAGATTTATAAGGGGTCAGGTGATCAAACCTGGCCCCTGCATATATTTAATTGAGGTATATAAAATGAAAGATGGATTTATCAAAGTTGCAGCCGCAACACCAAAGATCAAAGTGGCAGATCCTGCATACAATACAGAAGAAATTTTAAAGATCATCGATGAGACAGAAAAAAATGGAGCAAGTATTCTGGTATTTTCTGAATTAACGATCAGTGGATATACATGTGGTGATCTATTCTTGCAGCAGCCACTTTTAACAGAATGTAAAAATCAGCTTTTAAGAATTGTGAAAGCAACTGAAAATAAGAGTATGTTAGTTGTTGTAGGCTGTCCGATCGTTATAAAACAAAAATTATATAATTGTGCGGTTGTGATCAGTGATGGCAGTATTTTAGGAATCGTGCCAAAAACACATTTACCAAACTATTCAGAATTTTATGAATTACGTCATTTTACATCTGGAGAAGGATTAGAAGAAGATCTTTGGTTTGGAGAAGAATTTGGTTATGTAAATGTAGCCGTGAATCAGTTATTCAAATGCAAAGAGATTCCAGAACTTGTGGTAGCATGTGAAATCTGTGAAGATCTCTGGGTACCACTTCCACCAAGCACATATCACGCAATGGCAGGAGCAACGGTGATCTGTAATCCATCTGCAAGTGTAGAGACAACAACAAAAGAATCTTATCGAAGAAGCCTTGTATCAAATCAGTCAGCAAGATTGTTAGCGGCTTATATCTATGCTGATGCAGGAGAAGGAGAATCCACACAGGATGTTGTATACAGTGGACACCATCTCATCTGTGAAAATGGTTCAGTTTTAGCAGAAGCAAAACGATTTACAAATGAGATTATCTATGCAGATATCGATGTGCAGAAATTGGCAGCAGAACGAAGAAAGATGACTTCTTTCCCAGGAGGCCAAACAGATGATTATTTTGAACAGGAATTTTCACTAGAAGTCAAAGAAAACAAGATCACAAGAACATTCCCGAAAGCACCATTTGTACCAGATAATCAAGATGAAAGGGATAAACGATGCGATGAAATCTTATCTTTACAGTCTATGGGACTTAAGAAACGTCTGGAACACACAAACTGCAAACATGCAGTCGTAGGAATTTCAGGTGGATTAGATTCCACATTAGCAGTCTTAGTTACAGCAAGAGCTTTTGATCTGTTAGACATTCCAAGAGAAAACCTGATCTGTGTGACAATGCCATGTTTTGGAACAACAGACAGAACTTACCAGAATGCCGTATCCCTGATCAAAGAATTAGGAGCGACACTCAAAGAAGTAAGAATCGAAAAAGCAGTCCGCCAGCATTTTGCAGATATCGGGCATGATGAAAATAACCACGATGTAACTTATGAAAACTCTCAGGCAAGAGAAAGAACACAGATTCTGATGGATATGGCAAATCAGTACAATGGTATGGTCATCGGAACTGGAGACATGTCAGAATTAGCGCTTGGCTGGGCAACATATAATGGCGATCATATGTCCATGTATGCAGTGAACTGTTCTGTACCAAAGACATTAGTACGCTATCTTGTACTCTATTATGCTGAAACAACAGATAATAAGAAATTATCTGAAGTACTGATGGATGTCCTAGACACACCAGTAAGTCCAGAATTACTTCCACCAGTTGACGGAGTCATTTCACAGAAGACAGAAGACTTAGTCGGACCATATGAACTGCACGATTTCTTCTTATATTATATGTTAAGATTCGGATTCCCAAAATCCAAATTATACCGCATGGCAAAATTAACATTTGATGGTGTATACGATGATGAAACGATCAAGAAATGGCTGGATAAATTCTATTGGAGATTCTTCAGCCAGCAGTTTAAACGTTCTTGCCTGCCAGATGGACCTAAGGTTGGTAGTGTAGCAGTATCACCTCGAGGAGATTTAAGAATGCCAAGTGACGCAAGTCCAACGGCATGGATCTAAAATAAATAAAAGTCAGTTGGAAACGCGCTTTCGCTCGACTCGCACGTAGCGGACACTAAATTCGACAGCGACGAATACTCGTCACTGCTCATTAAGTGCCGACGAGCTCCTACGGTTTTCAACTGGCTTTTATTTATTTTAGTGAAAGTTTGTTGGTAAAAATAAAGAACATAACTTGTTTTAGGATATGTGAAAATTTGTTGGAATTATAAATAAATTTCGTTATAATGATTATATATTACGGAAAGAAAATGCGAAAAAGAGGAATGAAAGAACAAATATGAATCAACAATCGAAAAGAAATCTAACCAATAAGATCATAAGCTTAGCAGGAATCATGGTTTTTGTTTTTTTTATAGCAATCTATGTCAGTACATGTTCAAATTATCTGAAAGGAAATAGAACAAGAAGAAAATTATTCGGGGCGACTTATATGACGATGAATAATGAATTCTATAAAGTGGTCAATAACCAGATCCGCATGCAGGTTAAGAAGAATGGAGATGAGATGATCACATTGGATCCGGCACTTGATCAGAAGAAGCAGAATGAGCAGATCAAACAGCTGGTTAAACGAAAGGTAGATGCAATCTTTTTAAATTCAGTCGACTGGAAAGAAGTAGAGTCTGGATTGAAGGCAGCGAAGAAAGCGAAGATTCCAGTGATCGTTATCGACTCACAGGTTTATAGAAATGATCTTGTCACAATGACGATCGTGTCAGATAACTACAAAGCAGGTGTTTTATGTGCAAAGGAAATGATGAAGCAAAAAGATCATGCGAATATTGTATTGTTAACACATAATGCAGCAAGATCTGCGGTAGATCGTATCAATGGATTTACAGATACGATCAAGAAAAATAAAAACTATAAGATCCTTGCATCTGCAGATACTCAGGGACAGATCGAACGTGCACTTCCCAAGGTAGATAAGATCATCGAAAAATACAAGAATATTGATGTCGTCATGGGATTAAATGACCCGGCAGCGATGGGAGCTTTAGCTGCTCTTGACAGTAAGGGGGCTAGAGAAGGTGTTCTCGTATACGGAATTGATGGATCTCCAGAAGGAAAGAAACTGATCAAAGAAGGTATGATGACAGGAACAGCAGCACAGTCTCCCAAACAGATGGCAGACACAGCGATCAATGCAGCATACAAGATTTTGCAAGGGAAAAAAGTAGAGAAGAAAAAGGTAATCTCTGTTCAAATGATAACAAAAAAGAATGTAGAGCAGACTGATATTAGCCGTTGGCAGTAAAGAGGAAATGATATGGATCGAAAAAATCAAAATTTATATTATATCAAGATTCTGATGGGAGTCATAAATTTCATCATTTTATCCTTCCTTTCTGCAGTTTTTATTTTAACATTAAATAAGATCAATTGTGATTTTGGAGCAAGGAATTTCTTAGAGAATATCACATATCTCCCAAACGAACCAGTGACATCAACAGTGTTGATATTTATTGCTTTTTTCTTATTGTTAGGCATTATAGAAATTCGAAGAAAACAAAGAAAAAGGCAACAGGTATCTGTGATCTTATATGCAGCAGAGATTTTGTTATGTCTGATCATTATTAAATTTGTTTATGTAAATTATAATGGAATCATTCTTCTTGTCATTGCAGATATTGTAACGGATATCAAAGATAAACACACTAGGGGAATTTTCTTTGTCATCATGGGAATGATATATTTATTCTCAGACTACGATATCATATCAATGTTTATAGATATGATATCGTTCCAACAATTTTTGAGTGTATACCCGGCGAAAGTCAGTATGATGATCCAAGGAACAAGAAATATACTAGTTGCATTGAATGCGATCGCATTTATTGCATACATGATCATTTTGATGAGAAATCAGATGAAAGAGAATGCAAGGATTGGATTGTTAAACCTTCAGCTTCAGACAGCCAATATACGTTTAAAGGAAATGAATGAACAGCTGAAGGACTATTCAGAGATGACAGAAAAAATGGCGGAGACAAGGGAACGAAATCGAATTGCCAGAGAGATTCATGACACACTGGGGCATACGATGACTGGACTGTCTGCAGGAATTGACGCATGTATCGCGATGATCGATTTTTCTGTAGATGCAACGAAAGAACAGTTAAATAAAATATCACAGGTTGCAAGGCAAGGAATTAAAGATATTCGAAGATCGGTCAATAAATTAAGACCAGATGCCTTAGAGCATAGTGGATTGCAAGAAGCTTTAGAAAAGATGATCAATGAGACGATGCAGGTATCAGATGTTAAGATTAATTATGATTGTCAGGTAGAGGTCTTGAAATTCAATCAAGATGAAGAAGATATGATCTATCGTGTAGTACAGGAAAGTATCACAAATGCGATCAGGCATGGAAAAGCGAAGCAGATTGATGTAAACTTATGGAAGGAAGATAAGTGGCTCAATCTAGAGATCAAAGACAATGGAATCGGATGTGAAGAGATTCATACAGGATTTGGATTGATCCATATCGAAGAGAGGATCAAGATGTTAAAAGGAACTGTAGAATATGATGGAAGTAATGGATTTAAAGTCACAGCAAGAATACCGATCAGATGGGGTGAAAAACTATGATTAAAGTAATGATAGCAGATGATCAGGAACTGATCAGACAAAGTTTACAGATCGTACTTGAGATGAAAGAAGGAATCGAAGTTACTGCAACTGCCAAGGACGGAAGAGAAGTCATTCAGGAAGTCAGGAAAGACAAGCCAGATGTTATTTTAATGGATGTGCGTATGCCAGAAATGGATGGAGTGCAATGTACACAGATCATCAAAGAACAATATCCAGATGTCAAGATCATTATCTTGACAACATTCGATGATGATGAGTATGTATACAATGCATTAAAACATGGAGCAAGTGGTTATCTGTTAAAAGGAATTTCTATGGATGAATTAGAAAAAGCGATCAATACAGTACATAGCGGCGGGGCCATGATCAATCCAGAAGTGGCAACAAAGGTGGTCGATTTCTTCTCTGAAATGGCACAAAGCAATTATGATACATCAATTCATGCACAGAATGTAGAAGAGATCACAGATGCAGAATGGGAGATCATTAAATTAGTCGGAAGAGGCATGTCAAATAAAGAAATCTCGACGGAACTAAGCCTTTCCGAAGGAACTGTACGAAATTATCTCAGCACGATCTTAAGTAAACTAGACCTAAGAGACAGAACCCAGCTTGCAATCTGGGAAGTACAGTCAGGTTCAGCCAAATACGGGAGAAGATAGATGAGACAGAAACTAGAAAAATGGTGGAAACGAATCATTGCTGTTGGATTGGTCATAAGTTTATTATCTGTTGGTTTTGTGATCTATCCCAAACAACAAAAAATTGTTTTAACCTTTGGAATGTTCGCAGGAAACAAGTGGGATGTTCCAGATGATAATTGCTATCAGATGATCGATCAAGTAATCAAAGAATTTGAAAAAGAATATCCGAATGTCACGATCAAATACGAAAGTGGTGTGATGAAAGATGATTATTCAGAATGGCTGTCACAAAAGGCACTAAAAGGAGATCTGCCAGATGTTTTTATGGTCTTGCCAGAAGATTTTAGCACATTTTCATCCGTAGGAATGTTAAAGAACTTAGACTCCTATACAAAGATTGATAAAGTGTTCAAAAAAAGCAACTATTATGAAGGAAGTTATGATGCTGGAACCTATAAGGGAACGCAATATGCTCTTCCATATGAAAGTGTACCAACTTTGATGCTAGTCAATAAGACACTACTAAAAAAAGAGCATATCAAAATGCCAGGGAATCACTGGACTTGGGATGATTTTTATAAGATCTGTCAAAAAGTAACCAAAGATACCGATGGAGATGGACGATTAGACCAATTTGGTGTGTATGATTATAAATGGAATGATGCCACGTTAAGTAATGGCGGAAACTTATTTAATCAAAGTGGAACAAAATGTAATCTGTCATCCGAACCAATTGAAAATGCGATTCTGTTTACAAAGAAGATTGAAAGAATATCATCATTTCGAAATCTAACCTCAGATGATTTTGACTCAGGAAATATTGCATTCCGTCCCATGACATTTTCAGAATTTCGAACATATAAGCCATATCCATGGAAGATTAACAAATACTTTGATTTTGAATGGGACTGTATCAGACTCCCTTCCGGACCAGATGGAGAAAATAAGACACAGGTAGATAATCTTCTGATGGGAATGAGTAATCGGACGAAACATGGAGATATGGCATGGCAGTTTTTAAAGAAATTATGCTATGAAACGAAGACACAGCAGAAGATCTTTCAGTATCGCCAAGGTATTTCACCATTAAAAGCTGTGACGAATTCAAAACAAGCACAGCAGGTATTAGAAAAAAGCATGGGTGAGAATATGACAGATAAAATGAAATTGTTAGATGAACTCATGAACAATGCCTTGCAGATTCCAAAATTCCGAAGATACAATGAAGCCTACCAAAAGATTGACAGTGAGATGACAAGAATTCTTACAGATGAAGAAGAATTTGATTCCAATATCTTGAAACTAAAACAAGAGATTGATAAGCTTTTAAATCAGTAACAATAAGAAAATCAAAACAAATAAAACACGAATATGACATTTGTCACATAAAAAAGGACATTTGTAAATTGAAAGTCATGACAATTTACAGATGTCCTTTTTTTGCGTGATTGGTAGAATAAGCTTGTAAATAAGAGATAGGAAAAAAGAAAGGAGAAGAGGATGAAATACGTAGTATTAGTCAGCCACGGAACATTTGCACCAGGACTTCACAGTGTACTTAAGATGTTAGCTGGTGGAGAAAGAGAAGACGTGATTAGCGTCGGATTAGAGGACGGAATGAGTGCTGATGAATTCGCAGAGAAATTCAGCAATGCGATCAGCAAGATCACAGTAGACGATGAGATCATTCTTCTTGGTGACATTGTGGGTGGATCACCTCTTACAAATGCAATTGAACAGGTATCAAACAAAGGACTGATCGGTCAGACAGTGATCTTTGGTGGAATGAACTTGGCAATGGCATTGACAGCAACATTAATGAAAGACGGCGTAGACACAGACATGCTAAAAGATAGCTTGATCAATGAGGCAAAAGATGCAGTTAAAGAATTTGTTATGACATCAGCAAACGATGATGAAGAAGACGATATTTAAATTTTAAGGAGGAAAAAATATGTCAGTTTCATTTTTAAGAATTGATGACCGTATGATCCATGGTCAGACAGTAACACGTTGGTCACTAGAGTATCCATGCGATGGGCTGATCGCAGTGAACGACAAAGCAGCAACAACAGATGCACTTAAGATGGCATACAAGAGTGCCAGCACAAAGAAAACATTTGTTTGGACATATGAAGCATGGAAAAAGAAAAACCAGAAAGTATTAGACAGCAAAGACAATTACTTCCTGATCACAAAAGATCCAATCCAGATGAAGAAGATCTTAGTGGATGATGGATTTGTTCCAAGTGATGCAAAGAAAGTAATCGTAGGACCATGTAATGACAGACCAGGAGCTGTCAAACTTGGTAATAACCAATCTATTACACAGGAAGAAGCAGAAGCTTTAGAAGCGATCAGCAAAGCTGGTTATGAAATCGAATTTGCACTGATCAAAGAAGCGTCCATCGGAACATGGGACAAATTCAGAGGTCAGTTTGGATTTAACTAAAAAACCAATAGAGAGGAGAAACTATTATGACAATTAGTTGGTTACAAGCAATCATTTTAGGTATTTTTGCCTGCTTATCCAGTATGCCTGGTATGGGAGGTACAACCATTGGTAACTACACATTAGGAAGACCATTAGTTGCAGGTCTTGTCTGTGGTATCGTACTTGGAGATATTCAGGCAGGTGTTTTAGTCGGTGCGGCAATGCAGGTTGTATATATCGCATTGGTTACACCAGGAGGAACTGTATCAGCAGACGTTCGTGCCGTATCTTATATCGGTATTCCACTGGCAATGTTAGCATTAAATTCATACGGATTAGATCCTGCATCAGCAAAAGGTATCTCCATGGCAACATCATTTGGAGCAATGGTAGGAACAATCGGTACAGTATTATTCTATGGAACAGCAACGATCAACCTTGTATGGCAGCACATTGGATGGCAGGCCGTTGAAAAAGGTGAATTCAAGAGATTATACGTTGTAGATATGGTTCTTCCATGGATTTCTCATATCATCTGCAGTTTCTTACCAGCAGTTGTAATGTGTAAATTAGGAGTTCCAGTTGTAGAAGCGATCAAAACAACATTACCAATGGATGGAATTGCAATGAAAACACTGTTTACAGTAGGTAGCTTGCTTCCTTGCGTAGGTATTGCGATCTTATTAAAACAGGTAGTAACAAAAGCAGTTGACTTTATACCATTCTTCTTCGGATTTACATTAGCAGCAAGTATGGGATTAAACCTTGTATCAGTAACAGTTGTAGCAGCAATGTTCGCAATTATTTACTACAACATTAAAATGGTAGGAATCAGAGCAAAAGAAGCAGCCTTAGCTTCTGGCGGTTCCTTTGACGATGATGACGAGGAGGATATTTAATATGGCAGAGAAAAAACTATCTAAAAAAGCGTTAAATAAATCATTCCGTAACTGGGCTTATGGAAACTTAACATGTTTCTCTCAGGAACATATGCAGACATTTGGTTATCTGTGTGCAATGCTTCCATTGGTAGAAGAGTTATATGATACAAAAGAAGAACAGAAAGAAGCAATGAATACATACACAGCTTTCTTTAATACAGAACCACAGGTTGGATCTATCATCGTAGGTATCACAGCTGGTCTTGAGGAAGCAAAAGCAAATGGAAATGAAGATATCGATGCAGAAGCGATCAATGGTATCCGTGCCGGTCTTATGGGACCTTTAGCAGGTATTGGTGATTCCTTAGTTGTAGGTACATTAATTCCTATCTTACTTGGTATCGCACTGGGATTATCAACAGGTGGATCTGTCGTAGGACCAATCTTCTATATCGTAGCATGGAATTTGATCATGGCATTTGGAATGAAGTTCTTATACTTCAAAGGATATGAACTGGGTGGAAAAGCCGTAGATATCCTGGTTGGTGAGCAAGCAACCGCGATCCGTGAAGCAATCGTTATGTTAGGAACAATGGTTGTTGGATCTGTAGCAGCAACATGGGTATCAGTAAAAACATCATTCCATCTCGTAAACAGTGCAGGAAAAGAATTCTTAAATCTTCAGAATCAGTTAGACGGAGTATATCCAGGATTCTTAACAGCAGCTTTTGTAATCTTCTGTTGGTGGTTAATGTCAAAGAAAAAAGTATCTCCAGTTGTTACAATGTTGATCTTAGTAGTTGTAGCATTTATCGGAGTTATGATCGGATTCTTTAACCCAGGATTAAAATACTAAGAAAGGAAGTATATTATGACAACACAAACAAGAGCACAGCAGCTAAAAGAAATTGAATTTCAGACACAAATGCTCAATAACCTCAAAAAATGGATTCGCAATCTCATTATTTTATCCTCTATCGGAATCATACTTGCGTATTGGGGACTAGGTGCCCAAAGTAAAATGCCATTTACAGTATTTGGTGTAGTTGGAGTGATCATTACGATCATCAGTGTGATACTTTGTGTTGTCATAGGACTTGGGATAAAGAGAGGCAAAGAAAACATAGATAAGATTATACAATTGATTAAAGCATAGGTATAAGAACTTATTGTTTTTTGAGTGAAAAGGACGATTATAGTTTGATCGTCCTTTTTTTGTACAAAGAAAGAAGGAAAAATTATGAGAAAAATAAGTCCAAGATTATTGGCACTAATGATGGCAGGAGCTGTTACAGTTACCTCCATAACACCAGTAACAGGATATCAAACGATTACTGTAAATGCTGCAACAGATAGTCAGGAGAAAGAGGCAGCGTAAGGATATCAAACGAATTTAACAGGTTTTGATTATAAGAAAGGTGATTGGAAAGAAACAAAAGATGGTCTGTACAGCAATGCAGTTGATAAAGGAGACTGTTTTGCATTCAGTAAAACAACAGCTAAGAATTTTGTATATTCTACAGACGTAACATTTAAGAGAAATCAAGGTGCAGCAACATTAATTTTCCGTTGTAATAATAATCTTGATAATAAAGAATGCTATGCGGTAAATATCGATGGAGGTTCGCATAAATGCAAGTTTTGGCGATGGCAGGAAAATAGTGATTATCAGTTGATTGATGAAAAAGAAGTAAAAGCAACGGATGATGAGAAATATACTTTAAAAGTAGTGGCTTATGATTCATGGATTTCTTATTATGTAAATGATACTTTGATAGCAAGTACAGGTGATTATACACTTCAAAAAGACGACAAAGGACAGAGTACTGTTTTGACAGAAGGTTCTCTTGGTCTATTAAATTGGAATGGTGAGATGACATTCCAAAATACCTATTATACAGAATTAAATGATCAAAACACACCAGAGTTAAAAAATATCTTGGTATCTTCCTCAACTGGAGATGTGGAGAAAGCAGCACAATTTACATCCACAGAACCAATTATGATTCAGTATGTAAAGAATAATGCAGAAACAGTAGACTTGAATATCGAAAAGAAAAATAAAAATGCAGATGTACAGGTTGAATATGATGGAAAAACATATAACGATGGAAAGAATATTCCAGTTAAAGTTGGTAAGAATTACATTACAGTAAAGAGCACAGTTCAGGGAGAAAATGGACAGACAGCAACTTTAACATATCGTGTAAATGTGCATCGCCGAGCAGCAGATAAAACTTATTATAATGAAGCATACAGAAATCAGTATCATTATTCTGTAAAGGACGGATGGGGAAATGATTTAAATGGATTGGTTAAGTATAAAGGAACATATCACATGTTTTATCAGTTCTATGATGATACAAAATGGGGGCCAATGCATTGGGCACATGCAACAAGTAAAGATTTGATCCATTGGGAAGAACAGCCAATTGCATTATATCCAGATGCAAATGGAGCTATGTTTTCAGGATGTATTGTAGCGGATGAAAAGAATACATCAGGACTTTTTGGTGACGGCAATGAAGGTGGATTAGTTGCATTGATCACAGCAGATGGAAATGGACAACGTATTAAAGTTGCCTATAGTACAGATGAAGGAAAAACTTGGAAAAAAACAAATAAAATTGCAGCAGACTGGTCAAAAGATCCATTAAACAATAGAGATTTCCGAGATCCTAAAGTTTTTAGATGGGAAAATAAATGGTTCATGGTAATTGCAGGCGGACCACTTCGTATTTATTCATCAGACAATCTGACAGATTGGAAATGTGAATCTACATATGCAGATCTTCATACAGAATGCCCTGACCTTTATCCAATTGAAACAAAAGATGGTGTGAAATGGGTACTTTCCCGCGGTGGAAGATCTTATAAAGTCGGTGATTTTAAACAAGTTGATGGAAAATGGAAATTTGTTGCAGATGAAGCTTACAAAAACAGTGACGGTGTTATGAACTTTGGTAAGGATTCTTATGCAGCAATGACATATTATGTACAAGACTTCGGAACACAGGAAAATCCAACGATTCCAGAGATTATTGAAGGAAATTGGATGAATACATGGGATGATTATTGTAATAAAGTTGCAGATACTGTAGGACAGAATTTTAATGGAACTTATAATCTGAATCTTAAAGTAGGACTAAAACAGGAAAATGGAAAATACGTTTTAACACAGACACCAATTAGTGAATATGAGAGTTTAAGAGATGCAGAAAATAAGATTTCTTATAAAGATGTTACAATTTCAGAAGATAATGATCTCTTAAAGGATTTTGCAAAGGATACATATGAGATTGTTGCTAAATTTAAACCATCAGAGAAAACAAAGAAAGTTGGGTTCAGACTGAGAAAGAATCAAAATGATACAGAATATACCGATGTAATTTATGATTTAGAAAATGAGAAACTATCTATCGATAGAAGTAAATCAGGAAAGATTATCAGTCAAGAATTCAAAAAAATAAATGAGCAGTCTAATGTGAAAAAGAATGAAGATGGTTCTGTAGAATTACATATTTATGTAGACAAAGCCAGTGTCGAAGTATTTAGCAGTAATAATACAGCAGCAGGAGCGAACCAGATATTCCCAACACCAACAAGTTTAGGAGCATCTGTTCTAGTAGAAGGTGATCCTGTAAAAGCAGATATTGATATTTATCCAATGAAGTCAATTTGGACAGATAAGGAAGAATTGACAGATGTGGAATCTGTTGGATCTATGCAGAATGAGAACCAGACATTATATGCTGGTGATAGTGTAGAATTAAGTGCATATGTATTTCCAATTTCTATGGATCAGACGATAACATGGGATGTTACAGAAGGAAAAGATGTTGTAAGTATCAAAGAGTCAGATGGAAAAGCAGTTGTAACAGCATTAAAATCAGGAAAAGCAACAGTTACTGCATCAAGTAAATCAGATCCATCAAAGAAAAAGATATTTACGATTAATGTAAAAGAAAATAACTTCAAAACAAACATTAAGAAATTTGTAAATGTAAGTGGTAATTGGACGATTGATGGAGAAGTGTTATCAGATTCCAACCAGTCTGCAAATGATTTTTATATGTCTGAAGATGCGGTAGTTAATGAAAAATCAACAATAGAAGTGGATATGTCCTTTGAAAAAGGATTAGTTAACTTAATTTTTGCATCAAAATCAACGGATCCAAATGGAGCATATTGTCTTCAGTTTGTTCCAGGTAGTAACAAAGTGCGATTGTTTAGAATGTATAAAGATGGTGATATTGCAGTAGGAGAGATGTCTTCTAGCATTAGTGATGGATCATATCATCATGTGAAGATTGAAAAAGAAGCAAATGCAGTGAAAGTATATGTAGATGATAAGGAATGCTTAAATTATACTTTTGATGCAGATAAAGAGTCAGACAAAGATTTCTTTGATATCAAAACTGGATATATGGGACTTGGTTTATGGGATGGTGCAGTAAGTTTCAAGAATTTATATGTAGATAAAAAAGAAGAAACAAAACCATCAGAGCCAACAAAACCATCAGAAAAACCAAAAACAATTTCAGTAACATTAAAAGGTAATGGTGGAAAAACTGTTACAACAATAAATAAAACAAAAGCTGGAACTAAATTACCAGGATGGAATAAAACAAAATATAAAGCTGCTGGTAAGAAAGGTTATGTATTTGCAGGATGGACTTATAAAGGAAAAGTTGTTAATAAAGTACCTGCTTCAGATAAAAATATTGTATTAACAGCAAAATTTGTTAAAATCAAAGTAGAAACAGCGAAACTATCATCTTTGAAAGGTAAGTCTGGAAAAGGAACAGGATTTGTAGCCAAATCTATCAAATACACAAATAAATATGGAGAAAAACGAGGATTTAGATTCCGTTATTCTACAAGTAAAAAGATGAAATCTGCAAAATACAAAACAACAGGTTTAGCAAAAAACGTTTATACCAAAACAGGTCTGAAAAAAGGTAAGAAATATTACGTACAGGTTCGTTATTACTATTATGATTCAACAAATCAGAAAGTATATGGAACATATTCTAAAGCAAAATCAGTGAAAGCATATTAAAGATCCAAGACCTAAAAAAAGGAGAAAGCCATCTGGAACATTTTATCCTCGCCAGATGGCTTTTCTTACTTTATAATAGAAGAAATGGACAACAAAGTAGAAAAATGAAAGGATGAAGACATGATGAAAAAATATAAAGCAGTATTCAGTGACATTGATGGAACATTATTAAATTCAAAGCATCAGATACCAGAAAGTACAAAAGAAAAAATAAAACAGATCAATGAAAATGGAATTCCATATGTCTTAGTATCCGCAAGAATGCCCAAAGGTATGACAGCTATCAGAGCAGAATTAGGGGCGAAGAGTCCAATGATCTGCTATAGTGGTGCCTTAGTTGTTGATGAAGAAGATCATCCAATCTACAGTGTGGCAATGCCACAAGAAGTTGCCATGAAGTTATGCAGAAGAGTTTATGAGTTGAATCCAAAGATTTCTATCAACATTTACACAAACGATGAATGGCTGGTAAAAGATAAAAAAGAATACTGGGCAGCTCAGGAAAGTGATATCACAGGCGTGATTCCACAAGAAGTATCCTTTGAAGATGAAGAAGTCTATAAAGAAGTGCATAAAGTATTATGTATGGGTGATAAAGCAGATATTGCTGCATTGGAACAACAGTTAGTGAAAGAATTTCCACAGATCAGAATCTATCGATCTAAGGACACCTATTTAGAGATCATGTCCATGAAAGCATCCAAATCTGATGCAATCCACATGTTAAAAGATCATTTTCATGTAAAACAGGAAGAGACAATGGCATTTGGAGATAATTTCAATGACATCGATATGATCAGATACGCAGGACTTGGAGTCGCCATGGGAAATGCAACCGATGAGGTAAAAGAGGCAGCAGATATTATCACAGATATCAATGATAACGAAGGAGAGCGCCAGATCTTGGATAAATATTTTAAATAGGAAGAAGCATTATATAAAATATAGTACAAGGGTATAATAGCAAGAGCCATAAAATAAACGTAATCTTAGAGATGAAATAGTTTATTTTATGGCCCTTTTTTTCTTAAATATAACAAACATTTATATAAATTAGTAGAGCTATTTGACAATGCATCAAATTACATGATCATGTTCCTGAAGAATACACAACTAAAAATCACAACAGATTTCCTTGCTTAATATCAAGAATCTTCATCTCATGCGAAATCGTATTTAAAACTTTCCGCTTATGAAGACTCCAAACAGGAGCGATCAACAGATTTTTCGGGCCATCCCCGGTCAATCGATGAATCACGATCTCAGGACTTAAATTTTCAATACATTTTAAAAGCAGATCAACATAAGAATCCAAAGTAAAAACATCAAAAGGATGTTCTTCATAATAAGCTGCCAGATCTGTATTCTTCAAAATATGCAGCATAGAAAATTTCACTCCATGAACAGGAAGTTGATTTAAATAACGAACCGATTCAAGCATCATATCAGTTGTTTCACCAGGAAGTCCAAGGATCAGATGAACAACCGTCAGCACTCCAATTTTATGAAGATTCAAAACCGCCTCATCAAAACAAGACAAAGGATATCCACGCCTGATAAATGAAGCAGTCTTTTCATGAATTGTCTGTAATCCAAGTTCCACAAACACAGGTTTGATCTGATTCAAACGCTCAAGCAGGTTAAGAACTTCAGGAGGCAGACAATCAGGTCTTGTACCGATCGCAAGAGCAACAATTCTTGGATCATGGATCGCTTCCATATATAAAGATTCTAATTTCTCAATAGGACCATAAGTGTTTGTGAATGCTTGAAAATAAGCAATATACTTTCCGTTCTCAATCTTCTTAGAAACCATCTCAATTCCAGCAGAGATCTGATCCGTTACAGATAAGCAGGATGAAGAAGCGAAATCTCCAGATCCTCCTTCACTGCAGAAAATACAGCCACCAGTTCCAAGTGTTCCATCTCGATTTGGACATGTAAAACCGCCATCTAAAGATACTTTATAAATTTTCTCACCAAAATAATTTTTTAAAAAGCTGTCAAACGAATAATAACGTTTCCCGTGCCAATTCATAAGATCATAACTCCTAACTACAAGTTTGTTATATACAAGATAGCATGAAAAATGTGGAAATTCCAGCGATTTTAAGTTACAAAATATTCATAAAACTATTTTCAGATCAATATTTACTATGATTGACAGTATTTCCTACAAAAGAGTATATTCTTTGTTCACTAATTGTTAGAAGATACTTCCTGATAGGTATTTAAATCTTTTGGAAGTGAAACAGTAACAGATTTTCCAGGATTATGATAAATAAGATTCATTTTCAAAGTTATTTTTCCAACTTCATTACTGTTACTTTCTATTACCATTTTGATAGATTCTTTCACAGGAAGATCTTTATCATTGAGCGTTTTTTTACCAGACATAGAAGTGATCTTAATAGAATCACTGCCGCCTGTGATCGCAGACATGGAATTTGTGATATTCTCAACATATTTATTTAATCCATCACTGTTAATACTATAACTGATGACGTTGTTACCATCATCTTCACTAAGTTTAAGATCTTTATAATATTTGATCGGCAAAGTTGACTGTCCTGTGGTTGATTGAATTTGTTTTTGGAGACTGGCGATATCCATTTTCATTTTCTGCTTTGTACCATTAGAATTCATATAATAATATCCATCTGCATAATACATTGTCATGTTAATATTCTGACCAAGCATATTGATGGTAGAAGTCATGGACATTTTGAGGTTATCTTTTTTTAGTGTTTGAAGTTTGGTATCGAAGTTCATCTTAAAATTAATTGTTGATTGAGATCCCTCTTTTCCCGTTTCAATTGTATAAGAGGCATTTCCATTAAAATCAGCATCTTTTAGACTGCTGCTTTGTTTAAGAGATGACTGCATAACTTCTTTTGCTGTTCGTTTCTTCTGACATGCTGTAATTGAAAAAAGCAGGATGCAGGATAGAAACAATGCACTGATTTTTTTCATTTTTGCTTTCATAATAAAGTCCTCCATAAAAGCGTTGATAGTTATGTTCATAGTTTACCACAAATCAATATTTGACACAAAAATTCATTAGAATTAAACTAAAAGAAATAAACAGGATGGAGGTGCCAAAAGTGAAGAAAACAGTATATCTGACATCAAAACAAGATGGACTAAAACTACACGTATTATTAATGGAACCAGAAGAAGAACCAAAAGGAATCGTACAGATTGTTCATGGAATGGCAGAGCACAAAGAACGGTATGAGCCATTTATGGAGATGCTATGTAAACAAGGATATATCAGTATAATTCATGATCATAGAGGACACGGAAAAAGTATAAGAGCAAAAGAAGATCTCGGATATTTTTACGACGAAAGTGGAAAAGCAATCGTTGAAGATGTACATCAGATCACTCAATGGACAAAAGATCGATATGGAGAAATGCCATATCATTTATTTGGACACAGCATGGGATCACTAGTTGTAAGATGTTATTTGAAAAAATATGATAATGAATTAGATTCACTGATCATATGCGGAAGTCCAAGCGAGAATAAAGCTGCGAAGGCAGCAACCTTGCTGGCAAAGGCAGCGTGTAAAATAAGACCACATAAAAGAGGTGATTTCTTTCAGAAACTGGCATTTGGTTTATACGGGAAAATACTAGAAGAAGGAGAATCAGAAAACGGCTGGATCAGTTATAATAAAGAAAATGTAAAGGCCTATGATGAAAATCCACTCGATGGGTTTGTATTTAGCAATAATGGATTTTTGAATCTCTTCTTATTAATGGATGAAACATATAATAACAAAGGATGGCAGGTAAAACATCCATCATTGCCGATTTTATTTATCGCAGGAGCAGATGATCCATGCATCGGATCAAAGAAACAATATGCAAAAGCTATGACAACATTGAAAAAACGAGGATACAATAATGTCAGAGGAATGCTGTTTTTAAATCGCAGACATGAGATTTTGAATGAAGATGGGGTGGAGAAAGTTTATAAGGCAGTGTTGAGTTTCCTGAAGTAAGATCTGCTGATCGTTGCCACCGGTTTCTTATCAATATTTTTTGTTATCTTATTTCCGTCACATAAAACTGAAGTCTATCGAAACCAGTATACAGAGTGTATGTTATAGGGTATTGGCTGATAAGTTTTGTATATACTCATTTATCGCTTTAAAGTTGCATATTATCAGAAAATTTGATATAATCGTTTCATTATATTGAAAATGAAAGGAAATTATTTACTATGAAGAAAGAGAATAACAAGAAAAGTGCAAGCGCCTTGATCGGTGCAGCATTTCTTATGGCGACATCGGCAATTGGACCTGGATTCCTCACACAGACTGGTAAATTTACGGATAGTCTTCATGGAAGTTTCGGATTTGTAATTCTGATCTCCGTGATCTTGGCAGCGATCGTACAGTTAAATGTATGGAGAGTTTTGTGTGTATCTGGAATGCGTGGACAGGATGTAGCCAACAAAGTGCTTCCTGGACTTGGATATTTGATCGCGTTCTTAGTTGTCGCTGGGGGACTTGTATTTAATATTGGTAACGTTGGTGGAGGAGCCTTAGGTTTTAATACATTACTTGGAATTCCGACAACTGTTGGCTATTTTATCGCAGGAGCGATCGCGATCCTTGTATTTTTGATGAAAAACGCTATGAATGCAATGGATAATCTTACAAAAGTCCTTGGTGCTATCATGATCCTTGTCATCTTTATCGTAATTCTTATTGTACAGCCACCAGTTGGTATGGCAGCAAAAGAGACAGTACTTCCTACAGCATCTATGAGTGATATTTTCCCAGCAATCCTTACATTACTTGGAGGAACTGTTGGTGGATATATCACATTTGCAGGAGCTCATCGCTTGATCGATGCAGGAATCACTGGAAAAGAAAACTTAAAAGAGATCAATAAGAGTTCTGTTATGGGAATGGGAATCGCAACGATCGTTCGTATCTTCTTATTCCTTGCAGTTTTAGGAGTTGTTGTAGCAACAGCAACATCACCAGCTCATACACTAGATCCAGCAAACCCAACAGCAGATGCATTTTTACAGGGAGCAGGACAGATTGGATACCGTTTCTTTGGACTTGTGATCTTATGTGCAGCGATCACGTCAATTGTTGGATGCGCATACACATCAGTATCTTTCCTTAAGACATTCAGCAAGACGATTGAGAAGAACGAGAAATGGTTTATCGTTGGATTTATCGCAGTCAGCACGATCTGTATGGCACTTGCTGGACAGCCAGCCGTATTACTTGTACTTGCAGGAGCCTTAAATGGACTGATTTTACCGATCACATTAGGTGTCTGCCTGATCGCTTCCCAGAAGAAATCGATCATGGGAGAAGATTATCATCATCCAGTATTATTACTGATCCTTGGAATCGTGGTAGTCGTTGTTTCAGGATATCTTGGAATTACATCATTAAGCAGCTTAACTGCACTGTTTGCATAAGTAGAGTTATTTACATAAGTAGTTAAGATTAAAATATAAAAAACACAGACTGACCGAAAGGAGTTATGTGAAAAAATGGAAGAAGTAAAGATTAGCACTGCGGGAGATTCAGCCCTGCTTATTGAGTTTGGACAGGAAATCTCTCCAGAGATTAACGCAAGGATCACAGCCTTTGTACATCTTTTAAAAGCACAGCATATTGAAGGAGTACAGGATATGATCCCGGCATTTACCAGTCTTTTGATCAATTATGATCCAAGAGTGGTAAATTATAAATCATTAACAAAACGTTTGCAGAAGTTATTAAAACTGGATGTAAATGAAGAAGCCTCTGCATCCAGAGTCTTTGAGATTCCAGTATGCTATGGAGGAGAATACGGACCAGATATCGAAAATATCGCAAAACATGCTGGTTTAACGGAAGAAGAAGTTATTGAGATTCATTCTTCTAAGGACTATTTAATCTATATGCTTGGATTCCTACCAGGATTTTCTTATCTTGGTGGATTGGATGAGAGAATCCATACACCAAGACTTGCCAATCCAAGAATCAGAATCCCAGCAGGAAGTGTCGGGATCGGTGGTTCCCAGACGGGAATTTATCCACTAGATTCACCGGGAGGATGGCAGCTCCTTGGAATGACACCGGTAAAAACTTATGATCCAGAACGAGAGGATCCAATTCTTTTTGAAGCTGGAAACTATATCCGTTTTGTGCCTGTATCAGAAGAAGAATATAAACAGATCAAAGAACAGGTTGAAAATGGAACTTATGAATGTGTCATTCATACAAAGGAGGTGTAAACAATGGGAGTTCGTATACTAAAAGGTGGAATGCTGACAACCGTGCAGGATCTTGGAAGAACAGGATATCAGAGTCAAGGATTCAGCGTATCCGGAGTTATGGACGTTCGTTCTTTTAAGATCGCAAACCTCTTACTGGACAACCCGGAAAATGAAGCAGTCCTCGAATTTACTTTAATGGGACCAACTCTTGAATTTACATCAGAGACGATTATTTCGATCACAGGTGGAGATTTCCGCCCACAGATCAATGGAAAACCTGCGAAGATGTATACAGCAATTTATATGCATCGTGGAGATATCCTGACATTTGGCGGAGCAAGAACTGGAACAAGAGGATATATTGCATTTTCAAGTTATCTTGATATACCAGTTGTGATGGGAAGCCGTTCAACCAATATCAAGTGCAAGATCGGTGGATTTAAAGGACGTAAACTCGAAGATGAAGATTATATCGGATTCAGAGCAAAACGAAGATATCTTCCATACTATTTATCAAGAAGTTTGGATTTAAATGAATTTGATCAGGAAAAAGTAACCTTAAGAGTTGTCATGGGTCCACAGGAGAAGATGTTTACCAAAGAAGGACGCGAGACATTCTTAAATTCAGAATATACAGTGACAAGTGAATTTGACCGTATGGGATGCCGCTTAGAAGGTCCATTTATTGCATACAAAACGACATCCGATATCATTTCCGATGGAATCGCATTTGGATCTGTTCAGGTGCCAAGCCATGGAAAACCGATCATCTTATTAGCAGATCGACAGACAACCGGTGGATATGCAAAGATCGCAACGGTCATCTCTGTGGATATTCCGAAACTTGTCCAGAGAAAGACAGAACAAAAAGTAAGATTTCAGGCCGTATCAGTCGAAGAAGCTCAGAAGCTGTTAGCAGATGAGATGAAAGAACTGAATGATTTCAGAAGTCAGATTTATACACCTTGTAAAGAAGTATTAGACTGCAGACTAGTTGCAAAACGAATCAGCGCTCTATTTGAATAGAAAAGGAGAAACACTGTGAATTTAGAAAAAATTGAAAAATTAGTAAAGATCATCGAGAATTCTTCTATGCTGGATTTCAGTATTCAGGAAGGCGATGTAAAAATTAAAATGAGCAGAAGAGGAAGTGCTGGAGCACCATCAACACCGATGGCAGTTTCTACACAGGGGGTTGATAATGCAGCAGATGGTCTTGATTCTGACGATGAAGGATATATTACATCTCCGATCGTAGGTACGTTTTATTCTGCACCATCTCCAGAAGCAAAAGCATTCGTGAAAGTTGGAGACCGCGTCAAAGCAGGACAGACAGTATGTATCCTTGAAGCGATGAAATTAATGAACGAGATCGAAAGTGATTTTGACTGCGAGATCGAAGCTGTCTTAGTAAGTAACGAGCAGAAGATCGAATATGGACAGCCATTATTTAAAGTAAAGAAAATTGAAGACTAAAGGAGGCATTATATGTTTCGAAGTATATTGATCGCGAACCGTGGAGAAATCGCAGTCAGGATCATCCGTGCCTGTCGTAATATGGGAATCAAGAGTATCGCGGTTTATTCAAAAGAAGATAAAGACAGTCTTCATGTACAACTTGCAGACCGAAGAGTATGTATCGGAGAAGGTCCTGCAAAAAATAGTTATCTGAATATGGAACGTATCATTTCAGCAGCAAAGAACACGGATGCCGATGCAATTCATCCAGGATTCGGATTTTTATCTGAAAATGCAGACTTTGTCCGTTTATGTAAGGAAAATGATATTGCATTTATCGGACCAAGTGCAGAAGTCATCGACAGCATGGGAAATAAATCTAATGCAAGAAAGACAATGATGGAAGCAGGAGTTCCAGTTGTACCAGGAACAAAAGAACCTGTCTACGATGCAGTGACAGGAGAAAAATTAGCAGACGAGATCGGATATCCGGTTATGATCAAAGCATCTTCCGGTGGTGGTGGAAAAGGAATGCGTGTTTCAAAATCCAAAGAAGATTTTGAATTTAATTTCAATACTGCACAAAGAGAGTCAGCCAATGCATTTGGTGATGACACGATGTATATTGAAAAATTCATTGAGAATCCACGACATGTCGAGATTCAGATCATGGCAGATGAACATGGAAATGTCGTAGCATTAGGAGAACGTGACTGTTCTGTTCAGAGAAATCACCAGAAACTGATCGAAGAATCACCATCCCCAGCGATCACAGATGAGATCAGAAAATCCATGAATCACGATGCGATCCTTGCAGCAAAAGCCGTAGGTTATACAAATGCAGGAACCGTAGAGTTTATCCTTGATCCAAAAGGAACTTACTATTTCATGGAAATGAACACCCGTATTCAGGTAGAACATGGAGTGACAGAGATGGTAACAGGGACAGACCTGATCATCGAACAGATCCGTGTAGCAATGGGAATGGAATTAAGCTTTACACAGGAAGATGTTCATATCAATGGACATGCCATCGAATGCCGAATCAATGCAGAGATTCCAGAGAAGAACTTTATGCCAAGCCCTGGAGTGATCAAACACATGCATCTTCCAGCTGGAAATGGAGTTCGTGTGGATACAGCGATCTACACAGGATACTGCATCCCATCCGAATACGATTCCATGATCGCAAAGGTCATTGTACATGCACCAGACCGTGACGCAGCATTACAAAAAATGAGAACAGCCCTCGATGAAATGGTAATCTTAGGAATTCATACAAACCTTGATTTCCAGTATCAGCTGATGAACAATCGAGAGTTCTGTGAAGGAAAAGCAGATACAGGATTTATCGAGAGATTATTAAGATTAGACTAAGTATTAAGAATATTAGACTAGTTATTAAGATTAGCTAAGAAAGATACTCATAAACAGAGTATACAAAAGAAAGTGAGGCATCATTTATTATGTATCAGGTAGATTTAAACAGCGACCTTGGAGAAAGCTTTGGAAGATATACAATTGGAAATGATGAAAAGATCATTCCACTGATCACATCCGCAAATGTAGCATGCGGATACCATGCATCCGATCCAGTCGTAATGACACAGACCATTCAGAGAGCCAAAGAAGCAGGAATCGGAATTGGAGCCCATCCAGGACTTCCAGATCTGATGGGATTTGGACGAAGAAGTATGGTGATTTCCAACGAAGAAGCTAAAGCATATACACTATATCAGATCAGTGCCTTAGGCGGAATGTGCAAAGCAGCCGGAGTGAAATTACAGCATGTAAAGCCACACGGAGCGCTGTATAACATGGCAGCCAAAGACTATGATTTGTCCAAAGCAATCTGCGAAGCAATTTACGAATACGACAAAGATCTGATTGTCATGGGATTATCCGGAAGCGAAATGATCAAAGCCGCTCATGATTGTGGATTAAAAGCAGCCAGCGAAGTATTTGCTGACCGCGCATACGAAGAAGATGGAACCTTGGTAAACAGAAGAAAGCCAGGAGCTATGATCGAAGATGAAGACGAAGCAATCAAGAGAGTCATCCGCATGGTAAAAGAAGGAAAAGTTACTTCAATTACTGGAAAAGATATTGATATTAAAGCAGACTCTATCTGCGTGCATGGAGATGGAGAGAAAGCATTATTATTTGTTGAGAAGATTCGCAAGGCATTAGCCGAAGAAGAGATAGAGATTCGTCATTTATAAGAACTAATATAAAAATAAAAATCTGATATGTAATCTGTGGGTTATATATCAGATTTTTTTGCCTTAGATAAAACTTTAGGATAAAATATGGAAATGATTATATCAAAAAATGAATTGAATCAAGGAAATTCACAAGATATAATAAAAAACATAAAATGGATTATTAAATTGCAAATTAAGATATCATCATAACAAAGAAAGAAGGAAAAGTATGGCAGACAAAGTAAGAGACTTAAGAAGTGCCCTAGAACGTTTAAAAACAATGGAAGGGCAATACATAGAAACTGACGTAGAAGTTGATCCAATGGCAGAACTTGCCGGAGTTTACCGTTATGTAGGTGCAGGTGGAACAGTCAAACGTCCGACAAAAGAAGGACCAGCAATGGTATTTAACAATGTCAAAGGACATAAAGATGCCAGAGTAGCGATTGGTGTTCTAGCAAGCAGAAAGCGTGTAGCAGCTCTTTTAGACTGTAAACCAGAAGAATTAGGAAAGAAACTTTATCACAGTGTAGATAACCCAATCCCACCAGTTGAATATCAGGGAGCGCCACCATGTCAGCAGGTCGTTCATAAAGCAGAAGATCCAGACTTCAACCTATACGATCTGGTACCAGCACCAACAAACACACCAGATGATGCAGGTCCATATATCACCCTTGGAATGTGCTATGCAACACATCCAGACACAGGAGTTCATGATGTGACGATCCATCGCTTATGCATTCAGGGAAAAGATGAATTATCTATTTTCTTCACGCCAGGAGCAAGACATATCGGAGCAATGGCAGAACGTGCAGAAGAATTAGGACAGAAACTTCCAATTTCCATTAGTATCGGAGTCGATCCAGCGATCGAGATCGGTTCCTGCTTTGAAGCACCAACAACCCCACTTGGATATGATGAACTCGCTGTTGCAGGAGCATTAAGAAATGAACCAGTCGAATTATGCAAATGTTTAACAGTGAACGAAATGGCAATTGCAAATGCAGAATATGTCATCGAAGGAGAAGTCATTCTAAATGTACGAGTACAGGAAGACCAGAATAGCCACACAGGATACGCAATGCCAGAATTTCCAGGATACACAGGACCAGCAAGTTCTCAGTGCTGGTTGATCAAGGTAAAAGCTGTTACACATAGAGAAAATCCAATCATGCAGACATGTATCGGACCAAGTGAAGAACATGTATCCATGGCAGGAATTCCGACAGAAGCAAGTATTTACGGAATGGTAGAAAAAGCAATGCCGGGACGTCTTCAGAACGTATACTGTGGATCAGCAGGTGGTGGAAAATATATGGCAGTCCTACAGTTTAAGAAACGAGAAGCCAGTGACGAAGGAAGACAAAGACAGGCAGCATTATTAGCATTTTCTGCGTTTAGTGAATTGAAACATGTATTTTTAGTAGATGAAGATGTTGACTGCTTTGATATGAATGATGTCTTATGGGCAATGAATACAAGATTCCAAGGAGATGCAGATATCATCACGATTCCGGGAGTCAGATGCCATCCATTAGATCCATCCAACGATCCAACATGTTCTCCAAGCATCAGAGATCATGGAATCGCATGCAAGACAATCTTTGACTGTACGGTTCCATACGATCAGAAAGAACGATTTAAGAGAGCAAGATTTATGGAAGTAGATCCAGAACATTGGTTATAAATTAAGAAAAGGAAATTTATTTTAATGAAGAAACGACTGATCATAGGAGCAACGGGGGCAAGTGGAATGCCGATTTTGATCCAGTGTCTAAAACTAATGAAAGAGCAGGATGATTTTGAATCTTATTTAATTATGACAGACAGTGCAAAGTTAACTTTGGAACATGAAACAAAAATGAAAATAGAAGAAATAGAACAACTTGCGGATCATGTCATAGATTCAAGAGAGATTGGAGCAGGCCCAGCCAGTGGATCATTTAAAACAGAAGGAATGCTCATAGTTCCATGCAGTATGAAGACGATCGCAGGAATTCACAGTGGATATGCAGACAATCTGGTATTAAGGGCAGCAGATGTAACGATCAAGGAGCATAGACCACTGGTACTTGCAGCAAGAGAGACACCATTAAGTGCGATTCATTTAAGAAATCTTCAAGAATTGGCGATGATTCCAGGAGTTCATATTATTCCTCCGATGATGACATTTTATCATATGCCAGAGACAATTGAGGAGATGACATATCATATTGCAGCAAAACTATTGGAACCATTTGGGATAGAAGCCAAAGAATATAGGAGATGGACTGGAATATAAAATCTATATAATTAACAAAAAAGGAACCCCCCAAAAAAAATATCAAGAGGTTCCTTTTTTGATTATAAGATTTCGATTGAGAAGCTTAAAGTTTCTGATTCACCAGATTGTAAGAATCGAACCCCGCGTTTATGCTCAAACACATCATCCTCATCACTACATGTAGAAGTTCCGCTCCAAGGTTCCAAAGCAACAAATGGTCCATCATTCGCACTAGACCAAACCCCAAGATAATCAAAATCAGGGAAAGAAACTAAAATACCATGACCAGTTTTCTTGTGTTTCAGAGCAACTTTTCTAGATTTCAACGCATCAAAGACTAAAGCATCCTTATAGAATAAAGAATGTCTCACAGGGATAACCGCTTCATTTTCAAGAACAGAAACTCGGTCAGCGTTGTTGATCAGTCCATCCTCTGTAAGTTGTGCACAGGCAGCATTCTCTGGCTGCTCAAATTCTACGATATAATCTTCAAAGGATTCATTTTCAAAAACAGGACAGTTAAATGCAGGATGACCACCAACACAGTATGGCATTACCACAGAATCATGATTGATCACAGTGTGACTTACTTTTACGCCGTGTTCTGTCAATTCATATGTCATCTGAAGTTCAAAATCATATGGATACTGTTCCTTTGTTTTATCATTAGCTTTTAAAGAATATGTAATGCTGGTATCAGAAGAAGAAACAAGATCAAATTCTAATCTTCTTGCAAGTCCATGTCGCCCAAAAGAGCATGTTTTGTTGTCGCCGATCGTGGCAGTTCCATTTCGAAGACATCCAACAATTGGGAATAATACAGGAGCCTGTCCACTCCAGAATTCAGGGTTCCCCTGCCAGAGATATT
Organism: Anaerostipes amylophilus; assembly: GCF_025567365.1. Classification (NCBI taxonomy): domain Bacteria; kingdom Bacillati; phylum Bacillota; class Clostridia; order Lachnospirales; family Lachnospiraceae; genus Anaerostipes; species Anaerostipes amylophilus. Next base: position 47,052 of record NZ_JAOQJG010000002.1, read on the forward strand.
CAGTGCCAGAAGCATCTTTGATAGAAGTTAATTCAGCACCAAGAGATTTTAAAGTAACAGATACATTTTCATTGTGTAAAGTTGTGTTGCTCATGAGAAATCCTCCTAGATTTAATATTATTTTTTATTATACCATGAATCAGCTTGTAAAAAAACGTACATTTTATAAGGAAAAACATTGTTTTTCATAAGAATCAGTAGAAATTTTTATAGGTGTGTGATAATATGACTAAGTATGCGTAGAAAAGTAAAATGATAGATAGAAAGAATAGAAAAGAGGAAAAAACTATGGCAAACAGCATTGAGCAGGAAATTGGCCGCAGAAGAACCTTTGCGATCATCTCCCATCCGGATGCAGGTAAGACAACGCTGACAGAGAAATTCCTTTTATATGGAGGAGCGATTAATACAGCAGGGTCAGTTAAAGGAAAAGCAAACTCAAAACATGCAGTATCTGACTGGATGGAGATTGAGAAAGAGAGAGGTATCTCTGTAACATCTTCTGTATTACAGTTTGAATATGAAGGAAAATGTATTAATATCCTTGATACACCAGGACATGAGGACTTCTCAGAAGATACTTACCGTACATTAATGGCAGCAGACTGTGCCGTCATGGTAATTGATGCATCAAAGGGTGTTGAACCACAGACAATTAAGTTATTTAAAGTATGTGTCATGAGACATATCCCAATCTTTACATTTATCAATAAGATGGACCGTGAAGCCAAAGATACATTTGACCTGTTAGATGATATCGAGAAAGTTTTAGGAATCGAAACATGTCCGATCAACTGGCCGATCGGATGCGGTAAGGAATTCAAAGGTGTATACGAACGTGCATCAAGAAATATCTTAAGATTCGAGGCAGTATCCACAGGTGGAGCAAAAGAAGCAAAAGAAACAATTATTTCTGCTGACGATGATAATGCGGCAGACTTAATCGGAGAAGATTTCTATGATAACCTTATGGAAGAGATTGAACTATTAGATGGCGCAGCAGCAGAATTAGATATGGACAAAGTACATCAGGGAAAATTATCACCAGTATTTTTCGGATCAGCTCTTACAAACTTTGGTGTAGAACCATTCTTAGAGCATTTCTTAAAGATGACAAACAGACCGCTTGCAAGAACATCTAAAGGAGAAGAAGTAGATCCTGTGAAAAATGGATTCTCAGCATTTGTCTTTAAGATTCAGGCGAACATGAACAAAAACCACCGAGACAGAATCGCATTTATGAGAATCTGCTCTGGAAAATTCGAAGCAAACATGGAAGTAAAACATGTACAGAGCAAGAAAAAAATGAGATTATCCCAGCCACAGCAGATCATGGCACAGGAACGTAAGATCGTTGATGAAGCTTATGCGGGAGATATCATCGGTGTATTTGACCCAGGAATCTTCTCTATCGGAGACACTGTCTGCCTTCCAAAAGATGACTTTGAATACGAAGGAATTCCAACATTCGCACCAGAGCATTTTGCAAGAGTTATTCAGTTAGATTCCATGAAAAGAAAACAGTTTGTTAAAGGTGTCGAACAGATCGCACAGGAAGGAGCTATTCAGATCTTCCAGGAACACGAGGCAGGATTTGCAGAGATCATCGTAGGAGTTGTAGGAACACTGCAGTTTGATGTATTAAAATATCGTCTGGAAAATGAATATAACTGTGAGATCCGTTTAGAACCGCTTCCATATCAGGCAATCCGCTGGATCAAAGACCGCGATACAGATATGAACAAGCTTCGTGGTGTATCTGAAGTGAAGAAAGTAAAAGATATGAGAGGAAATCCATTATTACTGTTTAAAAATGAATGGGGAATTCAGTTTGTATTAGACAGAAATGAAGGACTAGAGCTTGTTGAATTCAGCAAAGAATAAACCGGATAATTGTATTATTTTTAGAAAAGCAAAAAGATTGTAACTTAAGTAAAAGAATGATATATTATACTAGAGTAGTTCTTAAGATAGAAAGAATACTCTGATATTATGCCAACATTAGAAAAGAGATTGTTATGGGAATGATAGATATTCATACACACATATTATACGGGGTTGATGACGGGGCTAAGACGCTCAGTGATTCAATGGAACTTCTGGATGAAGAACGTGAACAAGGTGTGGATACAGTGATAATGACTTCTCATTACGGACCGAAGTTTGGATATCCGGACAAAGAGATAATAATGGAACATTTTGAAGAGATTTCCAAGAAAGCAGAGAAGTATTATCCAGAGATAGAGTTATATCTTGGAAGTGAATTATATTATCAGGAAAGTACGATCTCAGATTTAGACAGTGGTAAAGCATTGACGATGAATGGAACACGATATGTTTTAGTAGAATTTGGAGTGAACGATCCTTATACATACATATATCGTGCGATCCAGAGCTTCGGATATGCAGGCTACATTCCGATCATAGCACATGCAGAACGTTATGAAGCAGTGTTCCGCCATATCAACAGGATTGAAGAACTAGTTAGTCTTGGAGCATATATTCAGATTAACGCAGAAAGTCTGATCGGGGGAATCTTTGACAAACGTTCATCTTTTTGTAAGAAGCTTACAAAAGAAGGACTGATACATTTTTTAGGAAGTGACTGCCATGATTTTAGAAACCGCAGACCGAATATGAAGAAAGCGGCAGAGGTAGTTCTTAAGAAGAATGCACAACAGATTCTTGAAACAAATCCAAGGAATATGTTGGAGGGGAAAAGTATCTAAGGAAAGGGAAGCAATATCTATGTATGAATTAGAAAATGACGATGAAATTGATTTAAGGGAGTTATTTCTTGCATTAAAGAAAAAAATGAGACTGTTTCAAGTTTTGTGTAAACACAAAAAACTGATATAAGATTAATCAATAGTTATGAGGGTTATGAGTCAAATTTTGACTCATAGCCCTTATCTGCATTATACAAAAGATTTTAGGCATGTCAAATAAACCTGTCTAAAAACACAGATTTTTAATACATATATTTTTCTAATCGTTCTTCAAAAAATATATCTAATTGTGCACGGATCTGGCTCCAGTCTCTTCTGCGACCAGTCCATTTTTTTGTGATGTCCATCGTTGCCAAATAAAGCATTTTTAATAAGCTGTCATCAGTTGGAAATACAGTTTTGCTTTTTGTCACTTTTCGCAACTGACGATTGAATCCTTCGATGGCATTTGTTGTATAAATAAGTTTTCTAACCTGTTCTGGATATTTAAAATAAGTAGCCAGTGTTGCCCAGCGTTCGCTCCATGATTTATAGATTTTTGGATATTTTGAGTTCCACTTTTCTCCGAAATCTTCAAGATTTTCTAAAGCGATNTCAGCCATTACTTTTCGATTGTCTTTATAAGATACATATCTTGTGGTATTTCGTATCTGATGAATGATGCACTGTTGTATCTCTGTCTGTGGAAATACAGCTTCGATTGCCTGTGGAAATCCTGTCAGTCCATCCACACATGTGATCAGAATATCTTCAACGCCACGATTTTTCAGCCCATTGATGATAGAAAGCCAAAATTTAGCACTTTCATTATCACCCACATACATTCCAAGGACTTCTTTTTTACCATCCATGTTGACCCCAAGAGCGATATAAACAGCACGTTTTACAATTCGGCCTTCACTTCGCACATGATAGTGGATTGCATCCATATAAACAACTGCATAGACTTCTTCCAAAGGTCTTTCCTGCCATTCTTTTACGATCGGAAGGATCTTATCTGTAATCCTGCTGATCGTACTGTCTGATATATCAATGTCGTAGAGTTCTTTCATGTGAGATTCAATATCTCCGGTCGTCATGCCTTTTGCATACATGGAGAGAATCTTTTCCTCCATGTCCTGGGTAACAGTATTCTGATATTTTTTGATTAATCTGGGTTCATATTCGCCATTACGATCACGAGGAACAGCGATTTCCATATCCCCATAACTGGTATGCATGGTTTTCCCAGAATGACCATTGCGACTGTTATTGGTATCTTTATTACGATAATCATATCTGGAATAGCCTAGTTCCTCATTAAGTTCTTCATCCAGAGCACCTTCAAGGATCACTGACATCATATCACGCATGATTGCATTAACATCTGTTCCATTTTTTACACTGATATCATTGTCCTTTAAATATCCTTGCATTAATTGTCTTAATGCTGCTTTTTGTGGTGTGTCTCCTTTTCTTCTTCCCATAAAAAAACCTCCAAACTGAGTAATATTATCTTACATCAGTTTGAAGGTTTACACAAACTTTGGGATACTCCCAAAAAAATTGTCTGGATTCTGCTTACAACGATCGTGTTTGCAGGAGCAGCAGGACTCATTACCAAATTTGCAATGACACCAGTTTATTCTTCCAGTGCACAGCTTTATGTTATGTCTAAGAGTGGAATTTCACAGTTAACAGACTTAACAATGGGAACACAGCTTACACAGGATTATATGGTAATTGTTAAGACAAGACCAGTGCTTGAACAGGTGATCAATGATCTGAAACTTGATATGGATTACAAAGAATTAAGCGAAAAGATCACAGTTGAGAATCCAACAGATACACGAATCATGCAGATCACAGTATCTGATAATGATCCAGAACTTGCGAAGAACATCACACAGGATCTTGCAGAAGTAACATCAAAGACAGTTGCAGAGAAGATGGATGTGAAATCACCAACGATCATTGAGAATGCTTATAAGTCAGAACAGCCAGACAGCCCAAGTCTCAAGAAGAATGTAGCGATCGGAGCGATTCTTGGATTTATTCTGATGGCAGCAGCAATTGTGATCCAGTATCTGATGAATGATACAATCCTTAAGGAAGATGATATTGAGAAATATCTTGGAATCAATACTTTAGCGCAGTTACCATTAGTGAAAGGTACATCAAAGCGTACAAAGAAAGTAAAGAGGGCGAGGTAGTACAATGAAGAAAGTAACAATGAATCTGCCAGAGGTCAAAGACTATCGTCTGACAGAAGGATTAAATCAATTAAAGACAAATCTTGCATTTTGCGGAAAAGACATCAAAGTTATTATTATAACAAGCAGTGTGCCAAACGAAGGAAAGAGTTCAGTTGCATTTGATCTTTCCAAGACGATGGCAGAAGGCGGTAAGAAGATTCTGATGGTTGATGCAGACCTTAGAAAGTCCGTGCTGGCTGCGAAGTATCATATTCAGGGAATTGATAAAGGATTAAGTCATTACCTGACAGGACAGGCAGAAATCGAAGATATCATCTATGAGACAGAGACAGAAGGATTTTATCTGTCCGTTGCCGGACCATTATCACCAGATCCAACAAGTCTTCTTGATTCTGATCAGTTTCAGAAATTTATTGACAAAGTAAGAGAAGATTACGACTATGTGATCATTGATGCCCCTCCTCTTGGAGTAGTGATCGATGCAGTGATCATTGGCAAATACTGTGATGGTGCAGTTCTTGTGATCGAGCAGGGAGTTATCAAACGTAAAGTAGTACAAGATGTCATCAAGCAGCTTAAGAGGGGCGAGGTGCGTATCCTTGGGGCTGTATTAAATAAAGTTGATGAACGTATCGGAGCGTATGGAGCTTATGATTATAAATATTCATATTCATACTATGGTGATTCTGATGCGGAAGACAGACATTAAAATACTTAATAAGGAGGAATGTAAGTATGAGTAACAAAATGATCAAGAAAGCAGCAGCTTGTACATTATCAGCAGTTATGGCTTTCGGACTTGTTGCAGTTACAGATGCACCAAAGACAACAAATGTAAGTGCTGCAACAAAAAAAGTTAAGAAACTTTCTTTCAAAAAGAAAGGCTATGTAATGAAGAGTGCAGGACGTTGGATGAACGTAAGAATCCGTCTGATCTTTTCACCAAAAAGCTCTAAAACTAAGAATCTGACTTACAAAACAAGCAACAAAAAGATTGCGACAGTTTCTAAAACAGGTATCTTAAGAACAAAGAAAAAAGGTACAGTGACAATCACAGCAATTGCTAAGAATAATAAGAAAGCAAAAGCTACAATGACACTGACTGTTGGTAAAGTTGTAAAAACTCTGAAGTTCAAAGAAGGAACAAAGAAAACAGTAACAGCTGGAAGCAAGTTTACACTTCACCCAACATACAAACCAAAAGATGCTGCAACAAAGGCAGTAACATGGAAATCAAGCAATACTAAGGTTGCAACAGTATCATCTAAAGGTAAAGTAACAACAAAGAAAGATGGTACAGTAACAATCACAGCAACAGCAAAAGACGCTGGTAAGAAGAAAGCTACTTTTAAAGTAACTGTTAAGAAAAAAGCAGTAACACCAGCAAAACCTACAACTGAAACATTAATACCAGTTGCTACAGGTAATGGAAAAGTTAAATTAAGCGGAATCGATCCAAAGGCATCACAGTATGTTTTAAAATACAAAGATAACAGTGTAACTATTTCAGCAAAAGAAGCAAAAGAAGCATTAGGATATCTTGATAATCCAGAATCTGGTTACCAAGCTTGGGTAAATACATCATATCGTGAAAAAGGATTTGTATCAGTATCAGGTAAAGGTAATACAAAAACTGTAACATTGACTGCAAATACAAAATACGCTGGTAAATACGAAGTAACTGTAACAGAAGTAAGTGTTGGAAAAGAATATAAAGTTCATGCAAAAAGAGTAACTACTGGTGGAACACGTGATATTACAGTAACAGTTAGTAATGGAGTAGTAACAGCTAAGAATGATAAAACTGGTGTTGAATATACAGCTCAGAAAGAAAATGGTAAATATTCTATCGAATTACCAGAATCCATTGGAAACAATGTAACAATCATTCAGACAGTTGCAAAATAATAAATATCATTTTAAATGATAATTAAAGGAATTCTGGAGGAGATCCTTCTCTGGAATTCCTGTTTTGTTATAATTTAATCTTACAAACCAAACATATAGTAAAGAATCAAAGGAAGAGCGTATCAATGAAGAAAAAGATTACAGCATTTATAATGTCTGTATGCCTGGTTGCTGCTATGATCGCAGATCCAGTTCAGGCAGCTTCTAAAAAGGCATATATTAAAACAGGAGTCAGCAGCAAAGTAACTGTATTATGTGGCAAGACTGTTAATTTAAAAGCAAAGACAGTAAACAAAAAGAAGAAGATCACATATAAAAGTTCAAAGAAATCAGTTGCAACCGTAAGTTCCAAAGGAATCGTCAAAGGGAAAAAATACGGAACAGCAGTGATCACACTCAGAGCAAGTGGAATGAGTGCAAAAAAAGTGAAAGTCTATGTAAGAAAACCAGTGACTTCTATTAAATTAACTTCAAAATCATCTCTGAAACTTGGAAAAGGAAAGACATCACAGATCAAGACAAAAGTATATCCAGGTGAAAAGCAGATGGTAAATGCGAAATTGTATTACAAAAGCAGTAATACAAAGGTTGCAACCGTAAGTTCCACTGGAAAGATCACAGCAAAAAGTGGAGGATATGCAAAGATTACAGTTTCCACAAGCAAGAGTGCAGGAAAAGTATGCACAAAATATGTAGATGTATTTATTTATGATGGATTTAACGATGTCTGTATGGAAACATCAGGAAACAAAACAATTTATACATTTAATCCATCATGGAAATCTGTAACGATCAAATTTACAAGTAATGGGAAAACATATTCTTTTAAAACAAGTGATCTAGGCAGCGATGTGAAACAAGCTTTTAATACACTGACATCTTTTGCAGGATTTAAGATCACAAAATATGGCGTAAAAGTAATGAAAGATGCGAACAAAGGAAAAAATATTGTTAATTTCCGAATTGTAAAAACAGGTGAAAATTATGATGTTTTAGTAGATAATACAAGATATCAGTTAACATTCTATAAAAAGATTAAAGGAAAAGTCTCATTTACAGTAGAAAAATAAAAAAACACAAAAATCACTTGACAATTAAAAATAAAGCATGATATAATATCAAAAGTTGCGAAAGAGCAACCAAAACAACAAAGAAGAGTATCCACTCTCACCTTAGCACATAAGATAGTAGAAGAAGTGACTTGGGTTAATATTTAAGAATATGATATTTCGTGATCATGCTTGAATTTTATGTGGATAGTCTTATAACTATCCACTTTTTTAATTATCATGGAGGTGTAATTATCAGCGAATTAATGATTAACGGACAGATCAGAGATAAAGAAGTACGTCTGATCGCGAATGATGGCGAACAGCTTGGAATTATGTCCGCAAGGGAAGCACAGAAGTTAGCAGATGAAGCAGGATTAGATCTTGTCAAGATCTCACCAAAGGCCAAACCACCGGTTTGTAAGATTATCGACTACGGTAAGTACAAATACGAGCAGACAAGAAAAGAAAAGCTGGCGAAGAAGAAACAGAAAGTCATCGATGTGAAAGAAGTCCGCATGTCACCAAACATTGACACAAACGACTTAAACACAAAGATTAATCATGCAAAGAAATTCCTTTCCAAGGGTGCAAGAGTGAAAGTCACACTTCGATTCAGAGGAAGAGAACTTGCCCATGTAAACGCAAGCAAGTATATCTTAGATGACTTCGCGAAAGCATTAGAAGATGTAGCCACCATCGATAAGAAACCTAAATTTGAAGGAAGAAGCATGACAATGTTTTTAGCTCCAAAGAACAACTAGGAGTTTAAGATATTCAAATATGAGTAGATACAAGCAGGATTAAGGAGGAAATAACCATGCCAAAAATGAAGACATGTAGAGCAGCTGCAAAAAGATTTAAAAAGACAGGAACAGGAAAATTAAAAAGAAATAAGGCATACAAGAGCCATATCTTAACAAAGAAATCTCCTAAGAGAAAGAGAAATTTAAGAAAAGCTGCAATGACAGATGCAACAAACGAAAAGAACATGAAGAAGATTTTACCATATCTGTAAGATGGATCGTTAAGGAGGAAATGTAAGCAATGGCAAGAATCAAAGGCGGAATGAACGCAAAGAAAAAACACAATAGAGTATTAAAACTGGCTAAAGGATATAGAGGTGCCAGATCTAAACAGTATAGAGTAGCAAAACAGTCTGTAATGAGAGCTTTAACAAGTTCTTACGCAGGAAGAAAACAGAGAAAACGTCAGTTCAGACAGTTATGGATCGCACGTATCAACGCTGCTACAAGAATGAACGGACTTTCTTACAGCAAATTCATGCACGGATTAAAATTAGCTGGTGTTGACATCAACAGAAAAATGTTATCTGAGATGGCTATCAGCGAACCAGAAGCATTCAAAGCTTTAGTAGACGTTGCAAAAGAAAAATTAGCTTAATTCATAGAATTAACATTGTAAAAACATCTTGATTTTAAAACGATGGTTGTCAGTCTGAATGGACAGATGACCATCGTATTTTTTTTAGGAATTTTTCTGAGATACGAGCATTCATTCTCATTTCTCCTCAAGTTTCAAAAAATGATATTGAATATACTGTTCGCGTATCTGTTTACGTCCTTTCGTTTTGATTGGAAAACACTTGGAGTCGGTCATTTCAAAATAATCAGCTTCCATTGCCTTGATATAATCCATATTCAGTAGGATTCCACGATTACACTGTAGAAATCTCGGGTCATCAAGATTCTGTGTAATGGAATAAAATGGAAGACGAAATGATTGACTGTCGATAGTAGTATGTATGATCACGTCATGGTTATTTGAATAAATATACTGAATCTTAGACAATGGAAAATGAACATTAATATTTCGATATTCAAAAGATAGTTCATTTTTACTTTGAGGAAGAATCTGTCTCGCATCATTCAAAACATGAAAAATCTGTTTATATTCAAAAGGTTTCAATATATAATCAAAAAAATGAAGTGGTGCAGCCTCGAAAATATGATCAGGACTCATCGTCAGAAAGACGATCAGTACTTTGAGATCAGACTGTCGTATCTTGCGTACAATATCAATGCCATTTAGGTTTTTTAGGAAAATATCCATAAAGATAAGATCATAATTACCAGATTTGTAAGCATTCAGGAAAGAATCTCCGTCTGAAAAACTTTGGATTTCAAGAGAAATCCCACTTTCTTTATGATAAGCATTTAAAGTATTTAAAATGATTTCCTGTTCAATTTCATTGTCATCGACAATTGCTAATTTCATATCATGTACTCCTTATTATAGGAAAATAAATTAATATCTTAAGTATAACTTGCAAGTTAAAGGAAAGCAAGCAGTGAGAAAATAATATTTATAAATAAGTACCACTAGAAAGTATATTTCAAACTTCATGAAAATATGGCATAATAAGAGAAAAAAGATGTTTCAGAAAGGAGATAAGCCATGAATGAAATATATGATAAAGTAAAAAAATGCTACAACCAAGTGAGAGAAAAAACAGATTTCAAACCGCAGATCGCAATGATCTTAGGATCAGGACTTGGAGATTACGCAGAAACGATCGAGATTAAGGAGATCATTGATTATCACGAGATTGATGGTTTCCCGATTTCAACAGTACAGGGACATAAAGGACGTTTTGTATTAGGATATATTGAAAGTGTTCCAGTTATGATCATGGAAGGTCGTGTTCATTACTATGAAGGATATTCCATGAGCGATGTAGTTCTTCCAGTACGTTTGATGAGGATGATGGGAGCAGAAATTTTATTTTTAACCAATGCATCAGGAGGAATTAATATAGAATTTCATGCAGGAGATTTCATGTTGATCACAGATCAGATAGCAAGTTTTGTTCCATCTCCTTTAAATGGAGTCAATATAGAAGAATTTGGAGAACGTTTTCCAGATATGAGTCACATTTATGATGAAGATCTACAGGATATGATCAGGCAGAGTGCAGATCACCTGATGATCGATCTGAAAGAAGGCGTCTATATCCAGCTTGCAGGACCGAATTTTGAATCACCAGCTGAGATACAGATGTGTAAAGTGATCGGTGCAGATGCAGTCGGAATGAGTACAGCATGTGAAGCGATCGCAGCAAACCATATGAAGATGAAGATCTGTGGAATTTCCTGTATTTCAAATCCAGCAGCAGGGATCAGTGAGAATCCGCTAAGTCATGAGAATGTACAAAAAATGGCAGATGAAGCTGCACCGAAATTCAAATTGCTTGTAACAGAAGCGGTGAAAAGAATGGGGAAATATTTAGAAACAACGAGGTAATCATAATGATAAGAATTTATCATGCAAGAATTCTGACGATGGAAGAAGATCAGGATATCTTTGATGGAGAAATCTGGATTTCAGGGACAAAGATACAATATGCAGGGCCAGAGAAGAAAGAAGAAGCAGCGAAAATAACATGGGATAGAGAAATTAATGCGAAAGGGAATCTGATCATGCCAGGATTTAAGAATGCACATACACATTCAGCAATGACATTTTTAAGATCCCATGCAGATGATATGCCGCTTTTATCATGGCTAAACGATCAGGTATTTCCATATGAAGCGAAACTCACACCAGAAGATATCTATCATTTATCCAAACTTGCAATCATGGAATATCTGACAAGCGGGATCACAGCGAATGCGGATATGTACCTGACACCAGATACGATGATCGAAGCATCCAGAGACTGCGGCTATCGAACGACAGTGATCGGAGCGGTTAACAATTTTACACAGTCAGTAGAACTTCTCGATGAATGGTATAAGAAATATCACAAAAAAGAGAATCTGATCAATTTCGAGTTAGGATTTCATGCAGAATATACAACAAAGAAAGAGATATTAGAAGGTATCGCAGATCTGGCAGAGAAATATAAAGCTCCTGTATATACACATAATTCAGAAAGTAAATCAGAAGTAGCACAATGTATTGAGCGGACAAAAGTGACACCAACAGTCTATATGGATCGACTTGGAATATTTAATTATGGAGGCGGTTTTTATCACTGTGTTCATATGACACAGAATGATCTCGATATTGTGAAAGAACACAATATATCCGTGATCACAAATCCAGCATCAAATCTGAAACTTGCAAGCGGAATTGCACCGATCGATCATATGTTAAAAGAAGGAATCAATCTTGCGATCGGAACAGATGGTCCAGCAAGCAATAATTGCCTTGATATGTTCCGCGAGATGTTCCTTGTCACAGCACTTGCCAAATACAGAGAGAATGATGCCAGTGCTGTTGATGCATTAGAAGTATTAAAAATGGCAACAATAGGCGGCGCAAAAGCAATGAATTTAACAGACTGTGATGTTTTGGCAGAAGGAAAAGAAGCAGATATTATTATGATTGACCTGAATCAGCCCAATATGCAGCCAATCCATAATATACAAAAGAATCTTGTATACAGTGGAAGCAAGCAAAATGTAAAACTGACCATGGTTGCAGGAAAGATCCTATATGAAAATGGTGAATTCTTTATAGGAACTGATGCATATAAAATTTACGAAAAGGCAAACGATATAGCCGAAAGAATTGTCAAGTAAGAATAAAAAAGAGCCGTATTCAGGCTCTTTTTTTTGTTGGAAATGGATGATATTTTTTCTTCCAGACATTTAACAGATGTTTGATCTTAAAAGCTTGGTATTTTTTATAGCCTTGAATCCCTAAAAAAGCTAATAAAAAAATAAGGAAATGAGTAACAATAAGTTTCATAATGCGATGCATAAAAACCTCCTAGAAATGAATCAATAGTGAAAGCACAAATAATTAACTTTATCATAACAAAAATAAGGCAAATAGTCCAATACAATAAAAACTATTGCTACGGACTATTATTTGCAAACTTGATTCATAATAAAATCAGAGTATATAAGGAGTGTGGGAATTATGACCATCGATTATAAAGCTCTGGGAGCAAAGATTAAGGAATATCGCAAAAAAGAAAATATAACACAGGAACAATTAGCAGAGATGGCAGATATCTCATTAAGCCATATGTCTAATATAGAAACAGCTTCAGCGAGCGTATCACTTCCAGCATTAAAATTGATCGCAGATGCATTGGATGTGACATTAGATGAACTTCTGATAGATAGCTACAGTAAAAAGCAGAAAGAGTATCTCTATAGCAGAAAGTTAGAATGTATTTTGGAACAATGCGAGACTGTGGAGCAGGAGATCATAGTTAATACAGCATCAGCATTAGCAGATAATTTAATGAAGAATCGAAAATAATAAGAGGAAGGTTTAAAAAGGTGTTAGATCACCTTATAAAAACCTTCCTTTTGTTATGTTATTACTATAGGACATCATGGATCAAAGATTCCAGAGTATCGACAGCATATTTTTCCATATTACAGTGATAATAAAATACAGGAACCTGTGCAGCAAGATCTTCCGCCATAGACCAGATCTTTTCTACAACAGAAGGATTCCACACATTGATCGTTAACTGGCTGATCAATTGTTTGACAGAATCAAAATATCGGCATCTCATACCACCATTTTCCGGAGCTTGTCCAAGAAAAACAATGGCTTTCACAGGAAAACTTTCATTATGACAGATTTCAGAAGAACCACAGATCGGCCATCCAAGAGACATCCAGCGATCACCTAACTTCTGAAGCAAAGTACGATCTCCATTGATCACTCTGGCACCACGATGTTTTACCCAGAGATCTGCATGTGTTGACTTTCCAATGCCACTTGGGCCACTAAATAAGATCACGCCATCATTGACTTGCAAAGCAGAACAATGCAGCACCATGGCATCATGGGCAAACATTCGCTTCTCCATAGCAAAAAGAGAAACAAACACGGTATCCGCTGAAAGCATGGAGAGAAACGAACGTTTAAAATAAGAATAGATCACACGTTCAGATTTTTCTTCATATACACCATAAGGTTCAGGAATTCCGACAAAATTCATGCGCCGGCTTTCAATATTCCCATTTTGAAATACCTGCAAATCATTTCGTGTAGTAATACATTCGCCCTGTGGTTCTGGAAGTTCATCAACGATTTTAATAAAATATTCAGTTTGTATATCTTCGGGAGAAGATGAGATTTCAAACTTTTTGAAATTCTCTGGGATATCCAGAGATTCGTCCATATGGACTCCGAAGATGAAATCTGCGATTTTGTATAGTTTCATAGAGAAACTCCTTTTTGCTTGCTATTATAAAAGCTGAAATCAAAATAAGAGATTATCTTGATTTCAGCTTATAAAATTTAAGAATGATTAGGACGACTAGAATCTAAAGGTGCTAATATACCATAATGATTCCAACGTCTGTCTACAAATGACTGTCCCCAATAATTGTTTTTTTTACTTTCTGTATGCCAATAAATTCCGTCTTTAGTATCAACAATGCCATTATTATTTCTATCATCCCAATAATCAAATCCACCATCAAGCCAGCCTTGATCTTTATTATATTCACCAACGCTTTTAACAACAGAACCATCATTAGTGATAACACGGTTAGCACTTGCGTCAGTACAAGTTCCAGATACGAAATCATGTTCATGAAAAACAGAACCTTTTTCGTCATATTTCCATTTGTTTCCTTTATCACCACTATTACCGAAACCAACACTGCAGGCAAGGCCGTAACAAGCAGCTACATATTCATTAGCAACAAAAGCTTCTTCATAAGCCATAAGCTTTTCATACATTCTTTTCATGGCAACTTCCCCTTAGTTGTTTTGAAGTTATCTATTCAATTATTTGAATCTGTTATTAATTTAAAATATTACAATTATATTATATAGGGGATACAGAATTAAGACAAGAAGAAATTTTATCAATTAACGGATTTTAGGATAATTAAACAAAAACTGTCGCAATTTATACGACAGTTTTTGTAAAATCTTATAAAAATTGTGTTATTAGTATTTACCGGATTAAGAATGATTTGGATGATGGTCGTCAATATTGGTGATATTCAGTCTTCCAATATGACTGTAAGTTCCAGAATGCTTATCTCCATCATAACCACATAATCCATGAAGTTTTCCTTGTGAGTCAGTCCAATATCCACTTTTATGACCATTGTAATCGTCAAATTTATCAGTTCGCCCATTCGTTCGCCCATTACCGGGATAAGCACACTGAATTATGCCAGTAATACAAGCGGATACATATTCATTAGCAACAAAAGCCTCTTCATAAGCCATAGGCATTTCATACATTCTTTTCATGGTCAATTCCCCCTTTAATAAAAATACAATTCAATTTTGGGTTAAAATATCTATAATTATGGGTAAGTGATTTCTTGATTTAAATTTAATATAAGGGGGATGGAAAGGGGGCAAGGCGTTTGAAATAAAAGGAAAGTTTTTGGCGTGATAGGCACAAAGGATCACTAGTCCATACTCAAATATAAGTCAAAATAAAACTTCCTTTTTCCATTCTCACATCATATAATAAAACAGAACACACAAGAAAGAAGGTGAGCCAATGTACGATTTAGGTAATATGGATTCAATGGAAAAAAGACTGATTCAAAAAGCATATATAAAACAAGCTCCGATCAATGGAAGTTTAGAGCTGTTACCACTTTGTAATATGAACTGCGACATGTGTTATGTTCGTTTATCCAAAGCAGAGATGGAACAAAAAGGCCGTTTAAGAACGAAAGAAGAATGGATTTCACTGGCTCATCAGATGAAAGATGCAGGTACATTATTTTTATTATTAACAGGCGGGGAACCATTGTTATTTCCAGAATTTAAAGAGCTTTACAAAGAACTTCAGAATATGGGAATGATTTTGACAATAAATTCAAATGGAACATTGATCAATGAGGAATGGGCGGATTTCTTTGCAAAGCATAAACCACGCAGAATCAATATTACATTATATGGGGCAGATGATCAGGCATATGGAAAGTTATGTCATTATCCAGCTGGTTTTCAAAAGACAGTAAATGCAATCAGGATGCTTAGAGATAGAGAAATCGATGTCAAAATTAATGGAAGTATTACATCAAAAAATGAGGAAGATATAAAAAAGATCTTAGATATTGCAAAACAATACGATGCAGCAGTAAACCTGGATACATACATGTATCCGGCAAGCAGGGAAAGAAATAAGCCGTTTGATGAACAAAGCCGTATGAATCCAAAGGATGCGGCAATGGCAAAAGTATTGATTTATAAATACCAGATGGGAGACATTGCGTTTGAAGAATATAGAAGAGCAATAATAAATACGATAGAACAATATATACCAGAAAACTATGGCTATGAACGGCATATTTCCTGTCTTGCAGGTAATTGCTCTTTTACAATTAATTGGCAGGGAATGATACGTCCATGTGTGATGCAAAGTATGCCACAGGTAAATGTATTCGATAAAGGATTTTTACAAGGATGGGAAACGATTTCAAATGAAACAAAAAAGATACTTATCAATGAAGCATGTGTATCATGCAGGTACCGTCCAATCTGCAACATCTGTGCAGTTGCAGCATTGCTTGAAACAGGAAACTATGATGGAATACCAGAATATATTTGTGAATATACAAAAGAATTTTATAGAATCATGAAAGAAGGTGCTCGTATATGTTAGATGATGAAAATCAGGATCAATCAAATCAGAAAATATCATTTGAATCTTTGGACATTCTGATCGGAAAATGGAAAGATGGAACATTTTCAGAGATCATTGATGACTGGAAATGGATTTTTTCATATAGCAAACGATATAAAGGCGCGATCGCATTTTACACGATTCTTGGTATTTTCAGCACATCAATGGGACTGGTAGGAAGTGTTGCCAGTAAATATATGATCGATATCATCACAGGTTATCAGATGAGCAAGCTTTGGATTATGATCGTGATCACACTTGGAAGCGCATTTTTCAGCATGACCATTGGAAATGTGATCGGTCGTATTTCAACAAAGTTAAGTATCTATATTAATAATGACATTCAGGCAGATATTTTTGATAAGATCATTGATGCGGACTGGATGGAGATCAGTCAGTACAGCAATGGAGATGTATTAAACCGATTTAACAGCGATGTCAGTACGATCAGTGGAAATGCGATCAGCTGGCTGCCAACGATCATTATTGCTGTTTATGATTTTATCGCAACATTTGTGGTTATTTGGCATTATGATAAGATCATGTCACTTTTAGCATTTGCAAGTGCACCTTTTATGCTCGTGATGTCTAAATTTCTGATCTCAAAGCAGAGAGAATATGGAAAGAAAGTCCGTGAAATGAGCAGTGATATGATGACGTTTGAAGTAGAAACATTTTATAATTTTGATACGATCAAATCATTTGGAATTTCTTCTCTATATGGAAAGAAGATGAGACAATGGCAGGAGAAATTTAAAGATATCAGTTTAAAATACAACATGTTCACGATCAAAACGAATATCTTAATGTCACTGGTTGGAATGGTCGTACAATATGCGGCATTTGGATATTGCCTGTTCCGATTGTGGACAAGAGATATCACTTATGGAACGATGACTTTGTTTTTGCAGCAGAGAAGCAGTTTAAATGGCGCATTTAACAATCTGGTATCAATTATTCCAAATTTTTTAAACAGCTCCATTTCAGCACACCGTATCAGAGAGCTTGCACAGCTTAAGAAAGAAGTACATATTCCAGAAAGTTCAGAGATGGACGATTATGTGGAAGATGGATTTGAAGTGAAGATGCGGGATGTAAACTTCTCTTATATCGAAGGAAACCGAGTTATCACAGATTCAGCATTTGTGGCAAAACCGGGAGAGATCGTGGCGCTGGTTGGTCCGTCTGGAGAGGGAAAGACAACGATGATCCGTTTGATCTTAGGTCTGATCCGACCGGAAAAGGGAGAAGCATATTTAAAAGCATCCAATGGAAAACAGGTGGAAATGAATGCCGATACTCGCCATTTATTTGCCTATGTACCACAGGGCAATACAATACTTTCTGGAACGATCGCTGAGAATCTAAGAATGGTAAAGCAGGATGCGACGGACGAAGAAATGATAGAAGCTTTGAAGATTTCCTGTGCGTGGGATTTTGTAAAGGAGATGGATGAAACGATCTATACAAAGATTGGAGAGAGAGGCCGCGGATTTTCAGAAGGACAGGCGCAGAGAATTGCGATCGCAAGAGCAGTCTTAAGAGATGCACCGGTATTATTACTGGATGAAGCGACATCGGCACTTGATGTAACAACAGAACGTAAGGTATTAAGAAATATCATACAACAGCGTCCGAACAAGACATGTATCGTGACAACTCACAGACCAAGCGTGTTAAATATGTGCCAGAGAGTCTACAGAGTTATGGAAACACAGGTCACAGAATTATCAGAAGAAGAATCAAGTAAGATGGCAATGGACTTTTAGGACAAAGGATGTCCGAATACGGAAGATTCGTTGACCGTATTTTCAAAAAAATGTATAATATACTTGATAGAATCTATGAAAAAGTAAGGGGGAAGATGATGAAGAAGAACGGATGGAAGATCATTCTGGCAATTGCAGTGTTAGTCTGTGTGGTCTGCCTTGGACGTTTTGGATGGATCAAGTACCAGAATCATAAGACAGAGCAGGCAAGGCAAGAGACATTAAAAGCCATTGCAAGCACTGAATTTACTGGAGAGAATGATGGGGACGAACCAGAGAAAGTTCCAGCGGGAGTTAAGCATGGACAGAAGATTGATTTTAAGAAACTGATCAAGATCAACAGTGATATTTATGCATGGATTTATGTACCGGGAACAAGAATTGACTATCCTGTGGCACTGAATCAGGAAGATGATACCCACTATTTAAAATATAACTTTAAGAATGAACCAGAGTTTGCAGGATGTATCTATACAGAGAAAGCAAACAAAAAGGATTTTACAGACCCTAATACTATTTTTTACGGACATAACATGAGAAATGGATCCATGTTCCAGAATCTTCACAAATTTGAGGATGAACAGTTCTTTAACAAACACAAAGAAGTATATGTATATACACCAAAGAAGACATATACATATACGATCTTTGCAGCTTACAAATTTGATGACAGACATTTATTAAAGACATTTAATTTTAAAAACAAAGCGAAGTTTGAGAATTATTTAAGAAATGTCAAGAATATCAGAGATATGGAAAGTCATATCAGAACAAAGCAGAAGGTTACAAGTAGCGACAAGATTATTACGCTGAGCACCTGCGTAGGAGGACAGCCACATAATCGTTATCTAGTACAGGCGGTGTTAACAGATGAAAGAAGTGCAGAATAAAGTAGATGAAGCAAAGAAACTCAATGACGAACTGAAGAAAGAGCTGGAAGGATATGATTCAGAGACAAAAGAAGAATTCCAAGGCTATGAAGTAAAGGAAGAGAAGCCGGAGAAGAAAAAGCAAAAGAAAAAGAAAACTCCGAAACAGATCGTAAAGAGAATTGTGATCGTGGCAGCGATCATCATACTACTTCCAACAGCGGTTATTTTAGGAATGTGGGCAATTGGGAAAAGTTCTCTTTTTGGCGGTAAAGTAGACATGTCGAAATCAGTGGATGGCGTAAAAGTCCAGAATAAGGGGGATTTGGTCATTTACAAAGGCCACAAATACCAGTATAATGAGAATATGACAAATATCTTATTTATGGGTGTAGACAAAGAGAATCTTGATTCCAAAGAAAGCAAGCTCAAGATGCGTGGAGCCGGGCAGGCTGACACCATATTTGTAGCAGCAGTTGATACCTCAACAGGCAAGGTTACACTTGTCAACGTTCCAAGAGATATTATGACTTACGTC
Organism: Anaerostipes amylophilus; assembly: GCF_025567365.1. Classification (NCBI taxonomy): domain Bacteria; kingdom Bacillati; phylum Bacillota; class Clostridia; order Lachnospirales; family Lachnospiraceae; genus Anaerostipes; species Anaerostipes amylophilus. The sequence goes on from NZ_JAOQJG010000002.1 coordinate 66,708, forward strand.
AGATCATATGATAAGAACGGCAAATATGACGGGAAGAAACTTCGTCAGATCTGTCTGGCTTATGCATATGGGGATGGAAAGAAGAAGAGCTGTGAGAATGTAGCATATGCGGTATCACAAGTATTATACGGATTACCGATCCAGTCTTATATGTCCATTGACTTGTCAGCGATCAGCGTTTTGAATGATGCGGTTGGCGGGGTGAATGTTCAGGTGATCGGAGATCTGACTAGTGCAGATCCAGCTTTGAAGGAAGGAGCGAATGTCACACTGCTTGGTGGACAGGCAGAGACATATGTAAGATCCAGAGAATTTGAGCCATTGGATGCAAACTTGAAGCGTATGCAGAGACAGCAGCAGTATATTACATCTTATGCACAGAAAGCATTGCAGGAGATGAAGAATGACTTGACGTTACCACTAGATCTATTGAATCTTGTGTCTGACAATTCAGTAACGAATCTTTCAGCACCGAAGATCACATATCTGGTAACGAAAGTTTCAGGAAGCAGTTTTTCAGCTGATAATATTCAGAGTATCGAATGTAACATCAAAGAAGGTGAGACAGGATATGCGGAATATTATCCAGATGAGACGAAACTCTTTGAGATGATATTAAAGGTATTTTATAAACAGGTCAGCTAAGCTGAACTATTTAAGGGGGAACAGAATATGAAGAAGACAATCGTAATGTTAGCAACATTGATTATGAGTTTTGCTTTTGCAATATCTGTAATGGCAGCACCAAGTCCTGAGGACGAACACGATGATGATAATGGACCAACAACAACTTCACAGAAAAAAGAAACTCAGGAAAAGATTGATAAGAAAACAAAGATTACAGAAGATGAATTTGACAAAGACGGGGATAATGGAAGTTCTTCCTCTCCGAAGACTGGTGATCAGGGAGCACCGGTTACATTAGTATATGTATCACTGGCAGCTGCAGCATTAGCAGTATATGCAGCAAAACATGTACAAGAACAGAATTAATCACAATGTGCACCAAACAAAACCTCCGGTCGTAAAGAGACTGGGGGTTTTTCGAATATGAGGGTTGACTATGATAGATATACATACACACATTTTGCCAGGATTAGATGATGGTGCAAGAGATATGGACGATTCCCTCGAGATGGCAGTAATTGCAGTACAAAGCGGGGTTCATGCACTGGCGGCAACATCACATGCGAATACGGGAGGATTTTTCTCAGAATACAGCGTGGAAGGATATATGAAACGGCTTTCGGATTTCAGAAGAGAACTGGATAGAGAAGCTATTCCGCTAACAGTTTTATCAGGAATGGAGATTTTTATGACACATGAAGTTCCAGATATGATCAGGGAAGAAAGATTGTTGCCGCTCAATGAGACAGACTATTTCCTTATGGAATTCAGCTTTGGAATTGAGCAGGAAGAGATGGATGAACTGATAGATGGAGTGATGGAACTTGGAGTAACACCGATCATTGCACATCCAGAACGTTATCAATGTGTACAAGAATCGGCAAGGGGAATCTTTTACTGGATGGAACAAGGGTGTCTTACACAGATAAACAGAGGAAGTATCTTTGGAAGATTCGGAGAAAGAGCAAAGATATGTGCCGATCATTTATTGTCAAAAAGGATGGTTACCTGTATTGCAAGTGATGCACACAAACCATATGAACGGACAACATATATGGCAGATATAAAAGAATATATGGAAGATCATTATTCTTTTGAATATTCAAAGAAATTATTATATGATAATCCTAAGAAGATTTTTGAAGGAAAGAAGATCATACAAAAATAACAGAAGTTAGGAGACTTAGTGAGATGAAGAAATTAAAGATGGCAAGTTTTGTGATATTTTGTATATCACTGGCGGCGAGTTTGCTTTTTTGGTTTACACAAGTCAGAAAAGGGGACAGGATCGGACCGGTGATCACAATTGATCAAAAAGAACTTACAGTGGATCTGAATGCGACAGATAAGTATTTCTTAAAAGGTGTAAAAGCAATTGATGCAAACGACGGTGATGTGACATCTTCTGTTGTTGTAGAAAGTGTATCAAACTTCTTAAGCGGAGGGCGCCGTCTTGTCGTTCTGGCAGCAGTGGATAATCATAACAATGTTAGCAGAGCCAATCGCATTGTAAAATATGCGGGGTATACCTCTCCGACATTTGATCTGAAGAAGCCATTGTGTTTTGAGTCAGGAGGATCTGTAAAGAATGAGGATCTGTTGAAGAATCTGACAGTCAAAGACAAGATTGACGGAGATTTGTCAAATCAGGTAAAGATTCTAACGAATTCTGTAGTAGATCTTTATACACCAGGGGAATATCCGGTAAAACTACAGGTAAGCAACAGTGCAGGAGATACTGTATCATTTCAGGCAACGATACAAGTATATAATGGAACAGAGAGATCAGAGATTCCATTTATCCATTTGAAGAAATATCTCGTGTATACAAAGAAAGGACATAAATTAAATGCCAAATCTTATATTTCAAAAGTATGTATGGGCGGAGATTATGAATCAAATGTCGAAGGGGACGTTGATAATAAGAAAGTAAGCATTAAGGACGAAGTAGATTATAACAAAGCAGGTTCCTATGAGATCACATATTCTGTAAAGAGTGGGAAGAGCCGTACAGGTACCGTAAGACTGATCGTGATCGTTACAGAATAGGAGGCAGGATGAGATATGAGTAATGAAAAACATAATATATCGGTAAATGATTATGAAATGAATATAGATCTGTACAGCATTCTCAGAGATATCAGCAAATATATTGTAGTGATCCTGCTGTTAGCCGCATCTATGAGTCTGTTGGCTTATGTATATGTAGGAAGAAGTTATCACAAGCAATATGAATCAACCAGCACATTTATTGTCAGCAGCAAAGGAAGTAACAACAGTGTATATTCTGATCTGAGCACAACGACAGAGATGGCAACAAAATTTTCAGAAATCTTAAATAGCAGTATTTTACAGAAAAAAGTTGCCAAAGAGATGAATATGGATTATTTTCCAGGAACTGCTTCGGCAGAAGTTGTCAATGAAACAAACCTTCTTGTATTAAAGGTACAGGCAGATTCACCAGAGATGGCATTTAGTCTGAATAAAGCGATCATGAATAATTATTCCGTTGTCACGAATCGGCTGATCGGTACAGTTGTACTTGATGTATTACAGAATCCAACCGTCCCAAGCGGTCCGGTGAATGAATTTCAGCCAGCAGCATTGATGAAGAAAACATTTGTTATGACAATAGTAGCACTATGTGGGTTGATTGCGATCATTTCATTTTTGAAGGATACCGTGAGAAAACCCAAAGAAGTTTCTAAAAAACTGGACGGAACGTTGCTTCAGACACTTTATCATGAGAGACTTTACAAGTCATGGAAAGCACGAATCCACAGGAAAAAGAGTAGTGTATTGTTGACAAATCCAGGAACAAGTTTTCAATATGTGGAAGATATGAAGAAACTGGCGCGAAAAGTCAGTAGTAAGATGAAAGATAAGCAGGCGAAAACCCTTCTTGTAGCCAGTGTAGAAGAGAATGAAGGAAAATCAACTGTGGCAGCGAATCTGGCACTGGCACTTGCAGAAGAATCAGAGAAAGTGCTATTGATCGATGCAGATTTAAGAAAACCATCACAGTATAAGATTTTTGGACTTGCACCAGAAGAAGTACAGGAATTTGGTGAGGTGCTGAATGGAAATGAAAAGTCAGACCATTTGGTTCATGCACTGGCAAAGTCAGAGTTACTTTTGGTTACAGGAACTATGATCTACCCGAATTCTACAGAAATGATCGCATCGGATATGTTTTATAAGATTGTAGATTTCTTCAAAGAACGACTGGATTATGTGATCATTGACACACCTCCAATGTCACAGGCAGCAGATGCAGAAGAACTTGTAGATTATGCAGATGCATCAATCCTGGTAGTACGCCAGCATACAGCCCTTGTAAAAGATATCAATGAGGCAATCAGCATCCTGAATTCAGGAGAAGGAACGATGCTTGGATGTGTATATAATGATGTATTCCATGGAATCGCACAAACAGCAAGAAATTATGGATATCGTTATGCATATGGAAGTGGAAGCAGTTATGGTTACGGGTATGGCTACGGAAATAAATATGGTTATGGCGGTAAATATGGCTATGGTTACGGCTATGGAAGAAGTAGTAGACAAAGCAAGCAAGAAGAACAGAAGGAACAACATAACAAAGATTCAGTGACAGAACGGCAGGTGAAGAAAGAAGATGAGTAAAGATTATGCAGAACATAGAGAGAATAGGGAGAATCTGATCGATATTGCCGGACTATTTGATGATCTGGTAAAAGTAGCATTTCAGTTGAAATTTAAATTTCTGATCACGATCATAGTATGTGGTGTAATTTTCTGTGGATATAAAAGGTTTACATATTCTCCATATTATATTGCATCGTCAACATTTACGATCAGTTCTAGTATTTCATCAGAGAATTCTAATACCTATATAGAAAATGCAACAGCGAATCAGATGGCAAAGTCATTTCCATATATTTTGCAAAGCGGAGCGTTTAAACAGGTATTAGCCGAGGACCTTGGAATGCAGTCAGTTCCAGGAACAATTGAAGCGGAGGTTATGGAGAATACAAACTTATTTACATTAAAAGTTACAGAGAGTAGTCCAGAACTTGCTCAGAAAGTTTTAGAATCCGTTGTTAAGAATTATCCGTCAGTTGCAGAATTTGTTATCGGAAGTTCCCAGCTGACTTTGATGGATGAAAGCGGAGTTCCAACAGCACCTGCAAACCCATTTAGTTATAAGCATGAGCTGGAGATCGGTGCTGCAATAGGAATCCTTTTATGTGTATTTTTAGATGTACTTCTTGCACTGGGAAAGAATACAGTAAAGAAAGAAGAAGACTTCAAACGCTTATTCCATGTAGACAGTCTTGGAGTTCTGCCTCATGCGAAATTCCATAAGAAACGTACCCAGGTAGAAGAACTGATCGTTTTGGACAATCCAAGACTTCCAAGAAGTTTTTTGGAAGCGTCAAGAACCGTACGAAGAAGAATTGAACGTGCACAAAAAGAAACAGGCATGAAGTCATTTCTTGTAACAAGTGCGATGCCAGGAGAGGGAAAATCTACAGTATCAGCAAACATCGCGATATCTTTGGCTATGAAAGGATATAAAGTAATACTTGTTGATGCCGATTTAAGAAATCCATCAACAGCAAAAGTTCTTGGAATGCAAGAGCAGGAACTTGGAACATTACAGGTACTAAAAGGCGAAGTCAAGATTGAAGATGCGGTACAGCCATATAAAGATACAAGTGTTATGGTACTGGCAGGTTCATCACCAATTCAAGATACTTCTACTGTCCTAAGCGGTGAGAACATGAGACAGTTTATAAAAGAACTGGAAGCAAAAGCGGATTTTGTAGTGATTGATACACCACCAAGTGCCATGTTATCAGATGCAGCGATCGTTGCACAGTATGTGGATGGTGCAGTTTTTGTTATCCGACAGGATTATACAGAAGCAGATCGTATTCTTGAAGGTATGGAAATCCTTTCAAGTTCTGGAGCACAGATCACAGGATGTATTTTAAATGATGCAAATGTGAAAGGAAATAGTTCTCAACATTATAAGAATAGTTATCGGTTGAAGGGGGAAGTGAAAGTTTAATTTGGAGTTGGCCAACTGTAGAATTCGAGTATATGATAAAAAATAAATAAGTAACTGAACGCGATGCGGTGGAATTTGTTCAAAATATGGCAAAATTCCAATGCATCGCGTTCAGTTGTTTTAAATATTGATTCTTATCTTATTTTTGTCACATATACGAAAGCCTATCAAATCAGCCTTTTGCTTTTCCCGTACTTCTTCGTTTTACGATAAATGGTTCAAACTCGAGTTTTGTGACAAAACTTCGAGGTTGATTTTTTGTCTTGGAATCACGGATACGAACAATGATATCAACAGCTTCCCTTCCCTTAGCTTCGATGGAATGTTCAACAGTTGTAAGAGAGATACGATTCATATCAGCCATTGGAACGTTGTCAAAACCACAGACAGAAAAGTCATTTGGAACTTTGTATTTCATTTCATATAAAGCATCCAAAATACCAAAAGCTACCATATCATTATATCCGACAAAAGCAGTGCAGTCCGTTCCTTCCTCGAGGATTTGCTTTGTGAGATTATACCCAGAGGAGTATTCCAAAAGATTTGGAGAAAGCAGATTATATTCTCCAGGAGAAAGAGAACGGATCTGTACACAATCATCTCCAAATCCATGCTCTTTGAAAGTAGCGACAAGAGCATCATAACGTTTTGATCTGGAACGCTCAATATCAGTGATCGGTGTTGATATGTAAGTAATCTTACGATGTCCAAGAGAAATGAGATGTTCTGCGACAAGTCTTGCAGGTTTTACACTGCTGATATGAATCGAATCAAATGTGATCTCATCATTTTTATCACCGATATTAACGATCGGGATCTGTTTGGACATTTCGTTTACTTCTGGAAGAAATGAAGTTGAATACAGATAAATGATTCCAGCAGTATCAAGATCATTTTTCATAAGATCAAGATAATATTGTTCGGTACTTGGATTACGAAGCGTTGGTGCGACAAAAGTTAGATATCCGTAATCATGTGCCCGTTCGGTGATCGAATGTATCAAAGTTGTATAATAGTGATTTGATAAAAATGGACAGATGATCAAAATAACTTTAGAAAGAGGCTTGTTTTTTGATTCTGTTTGTTTCTTCTTTTTTTGGTAACCAAGCTCTTTCGCAGCATCAAATACTTTCTTCTTTGTACTCTCTGAAAATGAAACATTGCTTTTATTATTTAAGATCATGGAGACTGCAGATTGTGAGAGACCGACATGATCTGCAATGTCTTTGGTTGTAACTTTCTTCTTTAAGCCCATAAAATCCTCCTTAATCAAAATTATTTTAATTAATTAATAACTGTTAATAAAAATTTGAAATATTACTAATAAAAAATAAATTATTAATTAAAACCACATTTATCATAGCATATTTTTTTGAAAAAAAACAAGGAAAATCAAGCTTTTTATAATTGAAAGAAATTAAAAAAATCATCTTGAAAAAAATAAAAAAACAAGGTACTATTAATAAAGTTGAAAAATATTAATAAATTCATCGCATAATGCTTAAAAATGCCTTGTTTTGCGATTTGACAACCATCATTGTCCATGGTTAAATAAAGCCAGAAACAAAACAACGAACAAAAACAAACAACAATAAACAATGTTTTTAGGAGGAAGTAAGTTATGAGATTTTTCGTGGACACAGCAGATGTAGATCAGATTCGTAAAGCAAATGATATGGGAGTTATCTGTGGAGTAACAACAAACCCATCATTAATCGCAAAATCAGGAAGACAGTTCGATGATGTTATCAAAGAGATCACAACTATCGTAGATGGAGCGATCAGTGGAGAAGTAAAAGCTACAACAACTGATGCAGAAGGAATGATCAAAGAAGCAAGAGAAATCGCTAAGATCCATCCAAACATGGTTGTAAAAATTCCTACAACAATCGAAGGGTTAAAAGCTACAAAAGTATTATCTTCTGAAGGAATCAAAACAAACCTTACATTAATCTTCAATCCAAACCAAGCATTATTAGCTGCAAGAGCTGGAGCAACATATGTATCTCCATTCTTAGGAAGATTAGATGACATTTCTCAGAACGGATTAGACTTGATTGCAGATATCAGAGAAATCTTTGATGCAGCAGGAGATATCGATACACAGATCATCTGCGCAAGTATACGTAACCCAATCCACGTAATGGAATGTGCTAAGATGGGAGCTGACATTGCCACAGTACCATATAATGTATTCGAACAGATGATGAAACACCCATTAACAGATCAGGGAATCGAAAAATTCCAGGCAGATTATAAAGCAGTATTCGGAGAATAAGAAAGGGTGGTAGATACAATGACAACCGCAGAATTAAAGAAAACAGCAAATGAGGTTCGCAAAGGCATCATTAAGTCAACACATGCTGCCAAATCTGGACATCCAGGCGGATCTTTATCAGCAGCCGACTTATTTACATATCTGTATTTTGTTGAGTTAAACGTTGATCCTAAGAATCCAAAAGATGAAAACAGAGATCGTTTTGTATTATCCAAAGGACATGTAGCTCCTGGATATTATTCAACATTAGCAGAAAGAGGATTCTTCCCTAAAGAAGACCTGTTAACATTAAGACATGTCGGATCTTATTTACAGGGACATCCTGATATGAAGAAAATCCCTGGAGTAGATATGTCCAGCGGATCTTTAGGACAGGGAATCTCTGCTGCAGTTGGTATGGCACTTGCTGCAAAACTTCAGAATAAAGATTATCGTACATATACACTTCTTGGAGATGGTGAGATCCAGGAAGGTCAGGTATGGGAAGCTGCAATGTTTGCAGGATCAAGAAAACTTGATAATTTAGTAGTGATCGTTGATAACAACGGATTACAGATTGACGGACCAATCGATGAAGTAAACTCTCCATATCCAATCGGAGCTAAATTTGAAGCATTTAACTTTAATGTGGTTGAAATTGATGGTCACGACTTTGATCAGATCGCAGATGCATTCAAACAGGCAAAAGAATGCAAAGGAAAACCAACAGCGATCATTATGAAGACGATCAAAGGTAAAGGTGTATCTTTCATGGAGAACCAGGTATCATGGCATGGTTCTGCACCAAATGATGAACAATGTAAACAGGCACTGGAAGAATTAGAAAAGGTGGGCGAGTAAGATGGCAGAAGTAAAGAAGATTGCGACAAGAGAAAGCTATGGTAATGCTTTAGTTGAATTAGGACAGGAAAACCCTAATGTTGTAGTTTTAGATGCTGACTTAGCCGCTGCAACTAAAACAGGAATGTTTAAAAAAGCTTTTCCAGAAAGACATATTGACTGTGGTATCGCAGAGTGCAATATGATCGGTATTGCTGCAGGACTTGCAGCAGCAGGAATGACTCCATTTGCAAGTAGTTTTGCTATGTTTGCAGCTGGACGTGCATTTGAACAGGTAAGAAACTCTGTTGGATATCCACACTTAAACGTTAAGATCGGAGCGACTCATGGTGGTATTTCCGTAGGTGAAGACGGTGCAACACATCAGTGCTGTGAAGATATCGCCCTAATGCGTACAATCCCTGGAATGACAGTTATCGTTCCATCTGATGATATTGAAGCAAAAGCAGCAGTCAAAGCAGCAGCAGCTATGGAAGGACCAGTCTATATGAGATTTGGCCGTCTGGCAGTACCTGTGATCAACGATGAAGATTACAAATTCGAGATTGGTAAAGGTAACGTTTTAAAAGAAGGAACAGACGTAGCGATCATCGCGAACGGACTTTGTGTTGCTGAATCCTTAGAAGCAGCTAAAAAATTAGAGGCAGAAGGAATCAACGCTCAGGTGATCAATATGGCTACAGTAAAACCATTAGATACAGAGCTTGTATTAAAAGCAGCAAAAGAAACAGGAAAAGTCGTTACAGTTGAAGAACATTCAGTGATCGGTGGATTAGGAAGTGCTGTATGTGATGTATTATCTGAACAGCTTCCAACACCTGTATTAAAGATTGGTGTTAATGATGTCTTTGGACATTCAGGACCAGCAGTAGAACTGATCAAAGAATTCGGATTAGATGGTGACAGTATCGCTGCCAAAGTAAAAGAATTTGTAAAATAATAAATTCTCTTAATAAATAAAATGAAGAAACAGCACATTTGTTTTTATAGCAGATGTGCTGTTTTTATGTTATGATAAATTTAGTTTTATGATCAAAACAATTTAGGAAAGGGACAGGTGATTGATTATGTGGACACGAGGTGAATTAAAGGAACGAGGAAAGGCGGCATTGCATCGCAATTACTGGATCGTTGTGCTGGCAACACTTGTAGTTACAGCATTGACAGGAGGATTTAGCAATACAGCTGGAAATGGTTCTTTACAAGATGGAAGTAATGCAGTAGCTGGAAATGGTGATGCATCTGCAACTTTGATGCAAATGTTGTTTTCACTTTTTGGGGTTACCGGTGATATGATTTATAAAAAATTAATAGGACCAGTATACGCAGGAATGTATGCATCATTTCTATTGATCCTGATAATGATAGTTATTAGTGCTGGATTGTTGTTTCGGATTTTTGTTGGTAATTTATTTGAAGTTGGCGGATGCCGTTTCTATGAAGAAAACAGTGAACATAAAACAAGGATTGCATGGATTATTGATGGATTTCGTAATGGGGCTTACTTAAGGAATGTTGTAACGATTTTTTTGAGAGATTTGTATACATTATTATGGATGCTATGCTTGATCATACCAGGAATTGTAAAAAGTTATGAATATAAAATGATTCCGTATATTCTTGCAGAAAATCCACAGATTTCAAGGAAAAGGGCTTTTGAATTAAGTAAACAGATGATGGATGGACAGAAAGGGGACGCATTTGTGTTAGATCTTTCTTTTATCGGATGGGAGTTTTTATCTTTTATCACACTTGGAATTGTTCAAATCTTTTATGTGGGTCCATACATAAATGTGACATGGGCAGAATTTTATAAAGTTATGCGTGAGAATGCATTGGAGTCAGGAATTGCGACAAGAGAAGAACTTCCAGGACTTCAAAAAGAAATAGACGAATAAAGATTTCATAAGAGGACTTAGATAGAATTGATCTGAGTTCTCTTTTATATTATTTAAGAAAAAGTTCATAGATTCTATATTTGATAGGAACTGTGAATCATGTTATACTATAGATTAGCAAAAAAATAATCAGGAATTATTTAAGGAGTTTGTAAGATGGGAAAATATTTTGGAACAGACGGGTTCCGTGGAGAAGCAAATATAAATTTAACTGTAGAACATGCATATAAAGTAGGACGTTACATCGGATGGTATTTTAATCAGAAGTCAAGCAGCAGAGCAAAGATCGTCATTGGTAAAGATACAAGACGAAGCAGTTATATGTTCGAGAATGCACTAGTTGCAGGACTGACTGCATCTGGTGCTGATGCTTATATGCTTTATGTAACAACAACACCAAGTGTTGCTTATGTCGTAAGAACAGAACAATTTGACTGTGGTATCATGATCTCAGCAAGCCACAATCCATACTATGACAATGGGATCAAACTGATCAATGCCAAAGGACATAAGATGGAAGCAGAAGTCGAAGCGAAGATCGAGGCATACATCGATGGAGAGATCGAAGAACTTCCATTTGCAACCAAGAAAGAAATCGGTCGTGCAAAAGACTATGCAGCAGGAAGAAACCACTACATCGGATATCTGATCTCAACTGCAACAAGATCATTTAAAGGTGTGAAAGTCGGATTAGATTGTTCTAACGGAAGTTCTTTCGCAATCGCTGAGAATGTATTTAAAGCACTTGGAGCAGAAACACATGTGATCAATAACGAACCAGATGGAACAAACATCAATACAAACTGTGGTTCTACACATATCGAAATCTTACAGGGATATGTCAAAGAGAATCATTTAGACGTAGGGTTTGCATATGACGGAGACGCTGACCGTTGTATCGCTGTTGATGAGAATGGTAAGGTTGTTGATGGAGACCTGATCCTTTATGTATGCGGACAATACATGAAGAAACATGGAGAATTAAATAACAATACAGTTGTAACAACAGTGATGTCTAACCTAGGATTATATAAAGCATTTGATGCAGCAGGAATCTCTTATGAGAAGACAGCTGTTGGTGATAAATATGTCAATGAAAATATGGTCAAGAACGGACATGCATTAGGTGGAGAACAGTCTGGACATATCATTTTCAGTAAGTTCGCAACAACAGGAGATGGTATCTTAACATCTATTAAGATCATGGAAGCAATGATCGAACAGAAACAGACACTTGCACAGTTAGCAGAACCAGTACAGATCTTCCCACAGATTCTTGAAAATGTCCGTGTGACAGATAAAGCAGCAGCACAGGCAGATGAAGATGTGCAGAAGGCAGTCAAAGAAGTGGAAACAGAACTTGGAGATGAGGGAAGAATCTTAGTACGTGAAAGTGGAACAGAACCACTAGTACGAGTTATGGTTGAGGCAAGAAGCCATGAGATCTGCAGAGAGAAAGTAGATAAAGTGGTGAAAGTCTTAAGAGAGAAAGGTCACGTTATCAAATAGTCTATGGAAAAGTTATATGCGGATATTATCATTAATATTTCTCATGAGGCACTGGATAAGGTATTTGCCTACAAAGTGCCTTTTTCCTTGATTCAGGATATTCGAGTGGGGCAGCAGGTCGTTGTCCCATTTGGACGTTCTAATAAGGAGCAGACAGGATATGTGGTCAATCTTTCAAGAACTGTAAACTACGATGAGAGTAAAGTCAAGGAGATCATAAGAATCGAGACAGACCATGTTGGCGTGGAAGCGAAGATGATAGAGCTTGCAGCGTGGATTCGGGAGAATTATGGATCAACAATGATTCAGGCACTAAAAACAGTTCTTCCAGTACAAGAGAAAGTTGCAAGAAAAGCAAGAAAATATATTGAACTGACCATGGATGCAGTACATGGACCTGCGATGCTTGAGGAGTATTTTAGTAAGCATTATGTGGCGAAAGCAAGACTTTTGGCAGCATTGCTAGATCATCATAAGATTTCATGGGAGATGGCATCAAAAGACTTAAAGATTTCCAAAAGTACAGTGGACAGCATGGAGAAAGAAGGAATTCTCCATGTTGTGACAGAATATTATTATCGAAGTCCGGGACAATTCAATGCAGCATACTCCCAGACAGAGATTACATTAAATGAACAGCAGCAGGAATTGATCGATGAATTCAGAGAAGATTTTTTGAAGAAGAATTACAAAACATATCTTTTACATGGAATTACAGGAAGTGGAAAGACAGAAGTATATCTTGCAGCGATTGAAGAAGTGATCAAGAAAGGAAAACAGGCAATTGTCTTAATCCCCGAGATCGCATTGACGTATCAGACAGTAACAAGATTTACAAAGCGTTTTGGTGACCGCGTGTCAATCTTGAATTCGAGGTTATCAAAGGGAGAGAAATACGATCAATGGCTGCGTGCAAAACGTGGGGATATTGATGTGATTATTGGACCAAGATCAGCATTGTTTGTGCCATTTCCGAATTTGGGATTGATCGTGATCGATGAAGAACATGAAGGAAGTTACAAGAGTGAGCAGACGCCGAAATATCACGCAAGAGAAGTAGCGATCAAGAAAGCACAGATGGAAGGTGCATCTGTGATCCTTGGTTCAGCAACACCATCTATGGACAGTTATAAACATGCACAGGATGGAACTTACCGTTTATGGGAACTTACTAAACGTGCTAAAGAAGCAGTTCTTCCAAAGGTTTATATAGAAGATCTAAGGGAAGAACTAAAGGCTGGAAACCGCAGCATGTTTAGTAGAAGATTACGAGATCTTATACAAGACCGTCTGGATAAAGGTGAGCAGATCATGTTGTTTTTAAACCGCAGAGGATATGCAGGATTTGTTTCATGCAGAAGCTGTGGCCATGTGATGGAGTGCCCACATTGTGATATTTCGATGACGTATCACAGAGATGGCAGACTTCGGTGTCATTATTGTGGGTATGAACAGCCGATGCTGAAAGTCTGCCCAGAATGTGGAAGTCCGTACATTGGAACATTTGGTCTTGGTACTCAGAAAGTAGAAGCAGCACTTTATAAAGAATTTCCACAGGCAAGAGTTCTTCGAATGGACATGGATACAACGAAGAGAAAAAACAGTCATGAAAAGATACTATCAGCATTTTCCGATGGTGAGGCAGATATCTTAGTTGGAACACAGATGATCGTGAAAGGGCATGATTTTGCAAATGTAACATTAGTTGGAGTTCTGGCAGCAGATCTTTCACTGCATGCAAATGATTACAGAGCCGGGGAGAGAACCTTTCAGCTTCTTACGCAGGCAGCAGGAAGAGCAGGAAGAGGAAGCAAGCCGGGCGAAGTTGTGATCCAGACGTATTCACCAGATCATTACAGCATTCAGACGGCAGCCAGACAGGACTATCATGCATTTTATAATGAAGAGATCGCATATCGTACGATGATGAAATACCCTCCGGTATGGCAGATGTTAGTTGTATTTGCATCAGGAGAAGATAAGGCATGGCTTGATAAAGTAATGGATGCGATGGCAGAAGTTGCAAAGCATATGGATCTTATGGTGATCGGACCGAGTGAGGCAGGATTTGGCAAGATCAATGATCAATACCGCAAGGTTATTTATATTAAGAATAAAGATTACGAGATACTGGTAAAGGCAAAGAATCGTCTGGAGCAGTGGATTGACTTGAACAATATCAGAAAGAAATTACTGGTTAATTTTGATTTTAACCCGATGAACAGTTATTAACCAAGAAATAGGTATTAAGACATATAGTTGTTAACAAGAAGAAAAGGAGAAAATTATGGCAATTCGACAGATTCGAGTATTAGGAGATGACATTTTAAGAAAGACATCCAAAGAAGTAAAGGAAATGACACCAAGAATGCATACATTAGTAGAGGATATGTATGACACAATGTATGAGGCAATGGGAGTTGGACTTGCGGCACCGCAGGTTGGAATCTTAAAGAGAATCGTAGTGATCGACACAGGAGAAGAAGGAGAATGTGTAACACTTGTAAATCCAGTGATCACATTAAAAGAAGGAGAACAGGTTGGAGAAGAAGGATGTTTAAGTCTTCCAGGAAAAGTAGCCGTTGTAAAACGTCCAGACCACGTTATCTGTGAAGCATTTGACGAAGATATGAACCCGATCACAGTCGAAGGATTTGGTTTATTTGCAAGAGCAATCTGTCATGAAACAGATCATTTAGATGGAATTTTATACCCAGATGTAGCAGAAGAACCAGCAAGAGACATCACAATGGAAGAGGTAGAATAAGATGAGAGCAGTATTTATGGGAACTCCGGAGTTTGCAGTACCAACCTTGCAGGCACTGATCGATCACCATGAAGTGCTTGCCGTTGTGACACAGCCGGATAAACAAAGAGGACGCGGAAAGAAAATGCAGTTTCCTCCAGTGAAAGAAAAAGCAGTTGAATACGACATCCCGGTTTATCAGCCACAGAGAGCCAGAGATGAAGAATTTATCGAAGAATTAAAGAAGATCAATCCAGATGTGATCGTAGTCGTAGCTTATGGGCAGATTTTGCCAGAAAGCATCTTAAATATTCCAAAATACGGATGTATCAATGTGCATGGATCACTTCTTCCAAAATACAGAGGAGCAGCACCAATTCAGTGGGCAGTCCTTGATGGAGAAGAAAAGACAGGAATCACAACGATGTATATGGAAAAAGGTCTTGATACTGGAGACATGATCGACAAAGCAGAAGTTGTGTTAGACGAGAAGGAAACAGCAGGTTCTCTGCATGATAAACTCATGGTATTAGGGGCAGACTTATTATTGGAGACATTAAAGAAATTAGAAGATGGTACTGCGGTCAGAAAGAAACAAAATGACGAAGAAAGCTGTTATGCTAAGATGTTAAGCAAAGATATGGGACAGATCGATTTTACAAAAGATGCAAAAGAGATCGAATGTCTTATTCGTGGAATGAATCCATGGCCAAGTGCCTATACATCTCTTGATGGAAAAACAATGAAAGTCTGGGAAGCAGATGTGTTAGACAGAGAAAGCAAAGAAGAACCAGGAACGATCGTCGAAGTGACAAAGAAAGAGATCATCGTGGCGACAGGAAGCAACGATCTTGCACTTCATGAGATTCAGCTGGCAGGAAAGAAACGTATGCAGGTACAGGCATTTTTACTTGGATATCAGGTAGAAGCAGGTATGAAATTAGGAGAGTAATTGATGGAGAATCCAAGAGAATGTGCATTGGATGTGCTTATTAAAGTTGATAAAAAGGAAGAATTATCCCATATAGCGATCAGCAATGTTTTAGAAAAATACCAGTTTTCAGAAAAAAGAGACAGAGCCTTTTTTACAAGATTGGTGGAAGGAACACTAGAACGTCAGATTACGATCGATTATGTGGCTGATCAGTTTTCAAAAACAAAGATCAGAAAATGCAAACCTTTAATCAGAGCATTGCTTCGCATGGGAATCTACCAGATCCTTTACATGGATCAGGTACCAGATTCAGCAGCATGTAATGAGGCAGTAAAATTAGCAAAGAAGCGAGGATTTTCAAGATTATCAGGCTTTGTAAATGGAGTACTCCGCAATATTTCAAGAAAAAAAGAAACGATCAGTTATCCAAAGAAGGACAAGAATCTTGTAACATATTTGTCTGTGACCTATTCAATTCCAGAATGGATCATAAAATTCTTTATGAAAACATACGACGATGAGACAGTGGAGAAGATCATAGAATCTTACTTAGAAGACAAAAAGACAACACTGTGCTGCCTTATGAGCAAAGGCGGCAAAGATGTGATCCGTAAGGAATTAGAAGAAGAGAATGTCACAGTAGAAGACGGAGAACTGATTGAAAATGCAGTGAAGATTTCAGATTATGATTTCTTATACCGACTGAGAGCATTCCGTGAAGGAAAATGCTATGTGCAGGATGAAAGTTCCATGTTATGTGCAAAGTTAGCTGGAGCAAAAGAAGGACAGTTTGTAATGGATCTTTGCAGTGCACCAGGAGGAAAATCCTTGTATACAGCTGATCAGATGAAAGGCAGTGGGCAGGTATTATCAAGAGATCTGACAGAATATAAGACAGATCTGATCGAAGATAACATTGAGCGCATGGGATTTACCAATATGGAAGCAGAAGTATTCGATGCGACAATTTTGGACGAAGAACATATCGAAGCAGCAGATGTAGTGATCGCAGATGTTCCATGTTCTGGTCTTGGGATCATGGGTAAGAAAAATGATATCAAATACCATATTTCTGAAGATGGAATGAAAGATCTTGTAAAACTTCAAAGAGAAATTCTTACAAATGCAGTACAGTATGTAAAACATGGAGGAACTTTGATCTACAGCACATGTACGATCAATCCAGAAGAGAATGAAAAGAATATGCAGTGGATAATTAATAATTTTGATTACGAAGCTGTGGATATCACAGAAGAATTGCCAAAGAATCTAAAGATTGAAACTGCAAAAGATGGATATATCCAGCTGCTTCCGGGAGTTCATCCATGTGATGGATTCTTCATAGCAAAATTAAGGAGAAAATAATTTTATGGATTTAAAATCAATGACTCTTATTGAGATGCAGGAATATATGGAATCGATCGGAGAGAAGAAATTTCGTGCCAAACAGGTATACGAATGGTTTCATAAACATCTTGCACTATCTCTTGATGAGATGAATAATATACCAAAGAAATTAAAAGAAAAAATAGAGCAGACACAGGATGTTTATGGAGTCAAACCAGTCGATTGTTTTATATCAAAGATTGATGGAACCAGAAAATATCTGTTTGAATTATATGATGGGAATATCATTGAAAGTGTATTGATGAAATACAAGCATGGAAATTCTGTCTGTATTTCATCTCAGGCAGGTTGCAGAATGGGATGTAAATTCTGTGCATCCACACTTGGTGGATTAGACCGAAACCTGACACCATCCGAGATGCTTTCCCAGATTTATTATATCCAGAGAGATACAGGAGAAAGAGTTTCCAATGTTGTGATGATGGGAACAGGGGAACCGATGGATAATTACGACAATGTGTTAAGGTTTTTAGAATTGATCACATCTGAGAATGGATTAAATATCAGTCAGAGAAATATCACGATCTCAACATGTGGAATTGTTCCAAAGATCAAAGAATTAGCTGAAAAACATTTGCAGATTACATTAGCAATCTCTCTTCATTCTCCAAATGATGAAATGAGACGAGGACTTATGCCAATTGCTATGAGATATTCGATCAATGAGTTGTTAGATGCATGCCATTACTATTTTAAAGAAACAAATCGAAGAATGACATTTGAGTATAGTCTGGTAGCCGGTGTGAATGATCAGCCGGTACATGCACAGGAACTGGCGTCAAGATTAAAAGGTTTTCCATGTCATGTAAATCTGATCCCAGTCAATCCGATCAAAGAGCGAGATTTCAAGCAGTCCATGCCTCAGTCAGTGATGGAATTTAAAAAGATACTTGAAAAAAATCGTGTAAATGTTACCATAAGAAGAGAAATGGGCGCAGATATCAATGCCGCCTGTGGACAGCTTAGAAGAAAAAAACTGCAGTCAAGATTGTAAAGGAGAACGATATGCGATCCGTAGGAGCTTCACATATAGGCAAGGTAAGGACAGAGAATCAGGATAAGATTTTCTTTCATGACCAGCCTGTAGGGAACTTAAAAAATCTTTATATTGTGGCAGATGGTATGGGAGGACACCGCGCAGGAGGGAAGGCCTCTTCTTTTGCAGTGGAAAGATTTGTAGAATTGATCGAAGAATCAGAACAGACAGACCCGATTGAGCTTATGAAGACTTGTATTGCCACAGTGAATCAGGAAATCATTGCAGAAAGCAAGGAGAATGAAAAGTACGCAGGAATGGGTACGACTTTTGTTGCCGCAACGGTTTCTGATCATAAAGTTACTGTTATGAATATTGGTGATAGCAGATTATATTATGGAAATAAGGAATTAAAACAGATTACGGTAGATCATTCTTATGTAGAAGAACTGATCAATGCTGGAATGTTAGATAGAGAACAGGGAAGGATTCATCCGAAGAAGAATGTGATCACAAGAGCTCTTGGTTCACAGGTAGCAACGCCGGATTTTTTTGAATTTGAAGCAGAAGAAGGATACCTGCTGCTTTGCAGTGATGGACTTTCCAATATGATATCAAACGATGAGTTAAAAGAACTTCTTTTAGATCACGATCAGATTGCCAATAAGATAAACAAGATGATCGCTCGTGCCAATGAGTACGGAGGAAAAGATAATATTTCGTTGGTGATCGTGGATTTAAAGAGATGAGGTGAAGGATAGATGTTAGAACTTGGTACGATGCTGTCAGGCCGTTATGAGGTGCTCAAGCGCGTTGGAAGCGGTGGAATGGCAGATGTTTATATGGCGAAAGATCATAAACTAAACCGGAACGTTGCAGTGAAGGTATTAAAAAGTGAATATGTAGAAGACGAGAAATTTTTAAAAAAATTTGAGACAGAAGCACAAGCCGTAGCAAGATTATCCCATCCAAATATCGTTAATATCTATGATGTTGGGATAGAAGATGGCATTAACTATATTGTTATGGAACTTGCAGAAGGTATTACATTAAAAGAATATATCAGAAAAAAAGGATATTTAAGTCCAAAAGAAACGGTGGAGATTTCAACGCAGATCGCATCCGCAATCTCCCATGCACATAAAAATCATATTATTCACAGAGATATCAAACCGCAGAATATCCTTGTGTCTGATACTGGAATTATTAAAGTTACAGATTTTGGGATTGCAAAGGCAACAAGCAGTAATACAGTAACTTCCACAGCAACAGCTATGGGATCCGTACATTATATTTCGCCAGAACAGGCAAAGGGACGTTTTTGTGATGAGAAGAGTGATATTTATTCTTTAGGTATCACAATGTATGAGATGGTTACAGGTCATGTTCCATTTGATCATGAAAATGGTGTAACGATCGCATTGATGCATTTGCAGAATGAGATCACACCTCCAAGTCAGATCAGGGATGGAATTCCAGACAGCTTAGAAAAGATCATTCTAAAATGTACAATGAAAAAGCCGGAAGAGCGTTATCAGACAGCAGATGATCTGATCGCTGATCTGCGACTTGTATTTGAAGACACATCTGGCGGTTATGTAGGTGTTGTGCCGGCAATCGATGATTCGCCAACGATTATGATCGATCAGAATGAGCTGACACAGAGAATCAATACACCAAAGAAGGATCAAAAGATACAACAGGAAGAACCATTGAAAGATGAAGAACAGAATGCGTATCTTGATGAAGATGATGAGGAAGAATCCGGAATGAATTCCAAGATTGAGAAATTAGTTATTGTGCTTGCGGCAGTTGTTGGAGCAATCATATTAATTTCAATCATTGTATTTGTTGTGAAAAGTTCTGGAGTGTTCAAATCCGGAAAATCAACAACGACAACAAGCATTGGAACAACGGCAGAATCAAATGACACGGAATCTAAAAAATATACAGTCGACAACTATATTGGAATGTCATTAAGTGCAGCAAGAGAGAAGATCGATGGCAAATTTAAGATCAAAGTAGAAGAAGAATATTCTGCTGATTATGCAAAGGGTCTTGTTATAAGACAGGATCCAGAAAGTGATACAGAATTAGAGGAAGGCAAAACACTGACTTTAGTTGTAAGCAAAGGTACAAGAACAGAAGATAAAGTTTCTGTGCCAGAAGTTGTAGGCAAGATGGAATCGTCAGCCAAAAGTGAGTTAGAAGCAGCAGGACTGAAAGTATCTGTTAAGACAAAATACAGTACAGATGTAGCAAAAGGAAAAGTTATTTCCCAGTCACCAGGAAGTGGAAATCAAGTTACAAAGAATTCTACAGTCGTTATTACTGTAAGCCAAGGTGAGAAACCAGAGACTATGGTAAGAGTGCCAAATCTTCGTTATTTCACAGAATCAGGAGCAAGAAGTGAACTAAAGAATTCGAATTTGGTACTTGGAAGTGTATTAACAGAATATAGTGACAGTGTTGAAAAAGGACTTGTTATCAGACAGACAGTAAGTTCAGGAAGCAAAGTAAAAGAAGGAACAGCAGTCGGAATTTATGTGAGCCTTGGGCCTCGCCAGACTGCAACAACAGCAGATCAGGATTCAACAGCAGATGAAGAATAGCAGGAGATAATTCATGCAGGGAAAGATCATAAAAGGAATCGCAGGATTTTATTATGTGCAGACAGAAGATAAATTATATGAATGTAAGGCAAAAGGTATTTTCAGGAATAAGAAGATGAAGCCATTAGTCGGAGATAATGTTGAAATTGATATTCTTGACGAGGAAGATCAGGAAGGAAACATTACAAAGATCTATGAGAGAAGTAACGAATTGATCCGTCCGGCAGTTGCAAATGTCAATCAGGCGTTGATCATATTTGCAGCGAAAAACCCAAAGCCGAACTATAATCTGTTGGATCGATTCTTGATGATGATGGAGAAACAGGAAGTACCTGTGATCGTCTGCTTCAACAAAGTGGATCTTGCAAAAGAACAAGATCTGACATTGTTAGAAAAAGTATATGAAAACTGTGGACATATTGTAAAGTTCATCAGCGTCAAAGAAGAAGAAGGAATTGATGAGATCAGGAAACTGATCCACGGAAAGACGACAGTGCTTGCAGGACCATCCGGAGTAGGAAAATCATCTTTGATGAATCTGCTCCAGCCAGAAGCACAGATGGAAACAGGAGAAGTCAGTGAGAAGATCAAAAGAGGACGTCATACAACAAGGCATTCGGAATTGATCCGTATCGAGAAAGATACATTTGTATTAGATACTCCGGGATTTAGTTCTTTATTTATTCATATGTTTGAAGAAGACGAGATCAAAGATTATTTTCAGGAATTTGCTGATTATGAAGATGAATGTAGATTTCAGGGATGCAGTCACACGCATGAGCCTGACTGTGGAGTTAAGAAAGCTTTGGAAGAAGGAAAGATTTCAAAGATCCGATATGATAATTATGTAAATATTTATACAGAATTAAAAGAAAAGAGAAAATGGTAATGCGCGTATTGATTTTAACAGGCGGAGCGGTAGAAGAAACATTTGCGGCAGATTATATTAAGAAGTGGAATCCAGATAAAGTGATCACCGCAGACAAAGGACTGCTTTACGCTAAAAAATTAGATATCAAACCAGATATCATTCTGGGTGATTTTGATAGCTGCAACAAGGATGTAATGGAAGAGTTTTCCACAGATGAGAAGATCATCGCACCATGTGAGAAAGACGATACCGATACAGGACTTGCAATGCAGAAAGCCATTGAAACAGGTGCAGACGAGATCCTGTTAGTGGGAGGAACAGGAACAAGGCTGGATCATGTTTTAGGTAATATCGGGCAGTTGTTTTATGCACACAGCAAGGGTGTAAAGGCAGAGCTGATCGATGCGAATAATCGTATGAGAGTTCTGGATCACAAAAGCACAGTATCAAAGAAAGACCAGTTTGGTAAATATGTATCTTTGATCCCGATATATGAGGCAAAAGGTGTCACATTACAGGGATTTAAATACCCACTGAATAATGACACGCTGGTATTCCATGAATCATGGGGGATCAGCAATGAACTGGAAGCAGAAGAAGGAACTATCTCTTATCGAGAAGGCAAACTGCTTCTGATAGAAAGTAGAGATTGAGGTTATACAAGATGAAGAAAGAAAATGTAACAACGAATAAAGTAACAAGAAAGCTGGAAAAGGTTCTCTGGGCGGTTTTGATCCTGATGTTTATCATATCAGTGATCGGAATGTTTTTAGGACAGTATATGAATGGTAACGTATTCTATAAAATGTGTGTGATCATGACAATATTAGCTGCCGCCATTTTATCAGCAGAACGTTTTTATTTTGGAAAAGAAATGGGAAGAGATATGCCAGAAGCATTTAAGATCGGTTACTGGCTGATCATCGCATGGGCAGTGATCTTACTGATCCACGCGGCAGGATTGGCATTTTTACCATTTTTAATGGAACTTGAATACAGAGTATTATGGGTAGTGGTTCCAACGGTCAGCTTATTATGGATGACAAGATATATCTTCGGAGACAACCTAGACTGGGATAAGACAGACAAGAAGGGTTGGAAAGAAGGAAGAATGAACTACTCTCAGAAGAGCAATAAGAAGAATATCGGGAGATAGAACATGAATTACAAACAGGCAAAGATCGCTGATTCAGCAAAAGTAGCAAAAGAAACTGTTTTAGTTGGGGATATTACTATAGGAGAAGAATCTACGGTACTGTTCTTTACAGCAATGCGCTGTGAAGGAGAAGAGTCCATTGTGATCGGAAATCAGAGTAATATACAGGAAAATTGTACGATCCATGTAGATGAAGGGAATAGTGTAAAAATCGGTGATGGAGTGACAGTTGGACATAACAGCGTGATCCATGGATGCCAGATCGGAGATAATTCCATGATCGGAATGGGATCTGTTATTATGAATGGAGCAAAGATCGGTAATCACTGCTTGATCGGGGCAGGAAGTCTTGTAACACAAAATACAGTGATCCCAGATAGATCTTTAGTTATGGGAAGTCCAGCAAGAGTCAAACGTACATTGACAGAGGACGAGATCAAATATCTTGAGGGAAGCAGAGAAGAATATGTAGAAGTAGGAAAGCTGCTTCGAGAAGATGGGATACTTTAAGAATAAGTTAGAAATGGAAGGTATGGAATGAAACCTGGAATAAAAGATGTGGCAAAAGTAGCGGGAGTTTCTCCTACAACAGTATCCAGGGTATTAAATAACCGAGGATACATCAGCGAAGAAACAAGAAAAAAAGTATATGATGCTATGGAAGAGATCAATTATTATCCAAATGAGATTGCCAGAGCGTTGTTAAATAACAGAACGTATTTTGTCGGGGTTATCGTTCCTACTGTAACATCACCATTTCATGGAGAAATTGTAGAACAGATAGAATATTATTTATCACAGAAAAATTACAAAATGCTTCTGTGTAACAGCAAAAATCAGATGGATACAGAGAAAGCCTATATTGATATGCTAAGACGCAATCAGGTAGATGGAATGATCGTTGGAACACATAACGCAGTCGTAGAGACATACTCCAAGTTAAAGATGCCAGTCGTAGGAATTGACCGTTATCTTGGAGAACATATTCCAGTCGTTTCATGTGATAACTATGCGGCAGGGCAGATGGCAACCAGACATTTGATCGATAAAGGTTGTCAGCATATTTTATGTATCCGAGGAAACAGTAAATTAAAGATGCCAGGTAACAATCGAAGTCAGGCCTATATTCAAGAGATGGAGAAAGCAGGGCTTCCTCAGATGATTTTAGAAGTACCATTCATCATGGAGAATGTGGAGAAGCAAAAACTTATTTATGATATGTTAAATGCACACCCTGAGATTGACGGTATTTTTGCAGGAGATGATTCGCTTGCAGTGATCGCACTTCATGTCGCAAGGCAAAAAGGAATCAATATTCCGAAAGATCTAAAGATCATCGGAGTAGATGGAACAAAGCAGATTTTAGGATTTGTTCCAGAACTGACAACGATCCAGCAGCCAGTTAAACAGATTGCAAAGGTAGCGGTGGATAAGCTGATTGATCTGATCGAAGGGAAAACAGCAGAAAGCTGCATGGATCTTCCAGTAAAATTACTGGAAGGACAGACAACATAATAGAGAATAAAAAAAGGAAGAGAAAATACTACTCTTCCTTTTTTTGATGCCTAAAAATATGTTAGAACGTACAAAATAAAATGAGTTTTGTGCAAAACTACCAAAAATTGTCCTAATATTTTATACAAAAATAAATGTGGTAACGATTGACATATGAAAACGTTTGACATATAATAAAGCCATAGAAAGCAACAAGGTAAATCAAAGAAAGGATTAAATTATGTATCAGTTATATTATCAGCCAGAAGGTATTTGGGTAGGAGATATTATGCCTTATGGAAAAGAAGGTCAGTTTTATGTATATCATCAGAGAGATACAAGAAATCCAGGACCTTTTGGAGAACCATTCGGTTGGGCATTAGCAACAACAAAAGATTTTGTAGATTACAAAGACTATGGAGAAAGCTTAAAGCGTGGAACGGATGAAGAAGCAGATCAGTTCATCTATGCAGGAAGTGTTTTTGAAACAGAGGCAGGATTTCATGCATTTTATACAGGATATAATAGAGAATTCTTAAAGGCAGGAAAGACATCACAGACATTACTTCATGCTACAAGTACAGACGGAATCACATGGGAGAAATCGAAAGAAGCATTAGAGATTCCTCCACAGGAAGGATATGATAAGAGAAACTGGAGAGATCCATTTGTCCTATGGGATGAGGAAAGAGAAGAATATCTGTTGATCCTTGGAGCAAGAAAGGGAGAAGATAAGAGAAAACAGACAGGACGTCTCGTACATTTCACATCAAAAGATTTAAAGAAATGGGAATTTAAAGGAGATTTCTGGGCACCAGGAATCTACACAATGTTTGAGATGCCAGAGATCTTTAAGATGGGAGACTGGTGGTATCTTGTATTCTCAGAATACAGTGATGGTAATAAAATCCATTACAGAAGAAGCAAGAACCTATACGGGCCTTGGGAAGCACCATTTGATGATGCATTTGACGGTAAAGCATACTATGCAGGACGTACAGCATTTGATGGAGAACGAAGAGTACTTTTTGGATGGGTGCCAACAAGAATCGATAACGATGACAAGAACGCATACTTGTGGGGAGGAACTTTCGTGCCACACGAAGTATTCCAGAAAGAAGATGGAACACTTGGGGTAAAACCGGTAGACCAGATGATGGAAGCATTCGATGGTTGGAAAGATTTATTTAATCCTTGCATGAAAACGATTGACACAAAAGAAGAAACACTTCTTTGTGAAGATACAGGAAGCATCGCAGCATTCAAAACAACTGTAAAATTTGAAGAAGGAACGAAAGAATTTTCTATCAGATTTTACAAAGATGAAGAAACAGAAGTTTCATATGAATACAGATTCTTTGTGGAAGAAAATAAAGTTGTCTTTAACAAATGTCCAAATTATCCATGGTATCAGTGCTTTAACATTGGACTTGAGCGTCCGATCAAATTGGAAGCAGACAAAGAATATGAAATCTGCCTGATCATAGACCAGGATATTTCAACATTATATATTAATGGAACGGCATTAAATGCAAGATTATGTGATCATCCAGGAAATGGATTGGCACTGACAGTGACAGATGGTACACTAGAAGCAAAAAACACAAAAATAGCAACAAAAATAAACAAATAAAAAGAGAGAAATAAAGGAGACAAGTATAGATGGATTACAAAAAAATATCACAAGATGTGGTAGATCACGTTGGTGGGATTAGTAACATCAAAGGTGCGACACATTGTGTGACAAGACTTCGACTGATTTTAAATGATGAAACAAAATATGACCGTAAAGCATTAGAGAATATCGAAGGTGTTAAAGGTGTCTTATTTAATAGTGGGCAGCTGATGATCATTTTTGGAACAGGAACAGTTAACAATGTCTATGATGCATTTATTGAATTAACAGGTGTCAAAGAAATGTCTCAGTCTGATGCCAAGGCAGAAGGAATGAGCAAGATGGGGAAATTACAGCAGGGATTCAAAGTATTCTCTGATATCTTTATTCCGATCATTCCAGCATTTGTTGCAGCAGCGATCCTGACTGGTGTCAAAGCATTATTGACAGCCAATGGATTATTTGGATTAGAAGGATCCTTAGCAGATCAGAGCAAACTTGTTGCAGATATTGCAGAATTCTTAGCAATCATGGCAACAACATTTAATTATCTGCCAATCCTTGTAATGTATAGTGCTGTCAAACGATTCGGTGGGAATCCGATCCTTGGTATCTTAGTCGGAATCGTTATGGTACATCCAGATCTTGTAAATCGTAATACGTTTGTATTAGACCCATCTGCCGCAAGCTACTGGCATTTCGGACCATTAGCAATTGCAAAAGTTGCATTCCAGGGTGGAGTATTCCCAGCAATCTTAACCGCATGGTTTATGTCTAAAGTAGAAAAGATCGCACAGAAATATGTACCAGCTGTGGTATCATTTGTATTCGTACCAACAATTACTATTTTCTTTGCAAACGTAGCATTATTTACAGTATTCGGACCAGTTGGAAATATGATCGGTAACGGATTAGCAGCAGTGATCGATGTTTTATACAACAGTTTCGGAGCATTTGGAGCATTTGTCTTTGCAGCGTTATTACAGCCATTAGTAGTTACAGGAACACATCAGGCGATTCAGGGAATTGAAGCAAATCTGATCGCTACGACAGGATTTAACTACATTCAGGGAATCTGGTCTGTATCAATCATTGCACAGGGTGGTGGAGCCATCGGAATGTACTTGTTAGCAAAGAAACATTCTAAAGACAGAGATATCGCAATGTCAAGTTTCATTCCAACATTAGTAGGAATTTCAGAACCAGCCATCTTTGCTGCAAACTTAAAATATTCCGTGATTCCATTTGTATGTTCTTGCTTAGGAGCTGGATGTGGAGGAGCATTCATGAAACTTGCAGGCGTAAGAGCCATTGGACAGGGATTAACAGGAATATTAGGACTTCTGATCGTAGTACCAAATAAATTAGTATTTTATGTCATTGGAAACCTGATCGCATTTATCGTACCAATCGTACTGATCGTTATTTATAATAAAACAAAAGGTGTTCCACATGGTGAAGAAGAGGAGGAAGCTGAATCTGCATTAACAATTGATGAGACAGCGAAAGTACCAGTCAAAGCAGTTGTTGACGGAAAAGTTATTGCGATTGAAGATGTAAAAGATGGAATCTTCTCTGAAAAAGTATTAGGAGACGGGGTGGGGATCATCCCAACAAGTGAAACAGTCTTAGCGCCGGCAGAAGGTGAAATCTGTACAGTGATGGAAGGTTCAAAACATGCCATCGGTGTTCGAACAACAAACAATAGTGTATTTCTAATCCATGTAGGAATCGAAACAGTATCCATGAATGGGGAAGGATTTGAATATCTTGTAAAGAAAGGACAACACGTGAAGGAAGGTCAGCCAATTCTCAAATTTGACAAAGCAAAGATTGAAGCAAAAGGATTAAATCCAGTTGTCGTATTTGTCAAAACGGATGAAGGTAACCAGACACCTGTGGCATTTAAGACAGGAATCAATGTCAAAGCAGGAAAAGACGTGATCGGGGAATAATATGAAATTTTTAGATGTAGAAAAATATACACCGATCCAAAAAAGCCATGAAGCATATTTAAAGGAGCTTATGGAGTATTGTAAAGATACTCCACGGCATCCATCCTATCATATACATCCCCCATGTGGACTAGTGAACGATCCAAATGGACTGGCGTATTTTGGAGGAAAATACCATGTGTTTTATCAGTGGTTTCCATTTGGACCAGAACACGGAATGAAACACTGGGCACATGTGATCTCGGAAGATCTCATAAAATGGGAACGGTCTGATCAGATGCTCATTCCAGATCAGGAATATGAGAAAAATGGATGTTATTCAGGAAATTCCATAGAAGCAGATGGTAAGCTTTATCTTTATTACACAGCAAACTATAAGACAGAACAGGGAAAGATTCCAAAACAGGCAATGGCAGTTATGAACAGTGATGGTACAATTCTTAAATCTCCAAACAATCCGATCATCGATGAACAGCCAGAAGGACTGATCGGGGAGATCAGAGACCCATTTGTCTTTGAAAAAGAAGGAGCATACTGGATGCTTTTAGGTGGTGGAAGCATCGATGGGCAGGCAAGATTGATTTTGTATAAGAGTACGGATCTTGAAAACTGGGTATATCAGGGAAATATTGAACTGACAGGAATTGACCTGGAGCTTGGTTATATGTATGAATGTCCATCTTATATTGAAATAGATGGAAAAGATGTTTTATTCTTATCATTAATGGGACGTACACCAATGGGAGAACGTTTTCACAATGAGTTTTCCAGTGTATATTTTGTCGGTGAGTTAAGTCTTGAAGATAAAACATTTCATGTGGAATCATTTGATGAGATCGACAAAGGATTTGATTTTTATGCACCACAGGCATTCTATGGAAAAGACAAACAACCAATGATGTTTGCGTGGCTTGGGTGTGGGGCACAGGAACTCCCATATGCAAAAGAAGATATGTGGATCCATAGTCTGACAATGCCAAGGTTCTTAACGATCAAAGAAGGAAAGTTATGCCAGGAAGTGCCAGAAAATATTAAGAATGAATATGCACATCTTGATATAGACAGTAAAAGAATTAAACCAGAAGAAGATACATGGTATATCAATCTGACAGATAAACAGATCTCAGAAATTCAGATCGGAGATCAAGAAGATCATCTAAGTATTAAGATTGACTGGGCAGCAGGACATATAGTTGCAGACCGAAGTACGCTTAAGCATCAGTTTAGTACAGAATACGGAATTCAAAGAGAAGTTTCAATGTCAGAAGAACTCAAAAACATTGAGATATATTATGATAATACATTTATTGAAATTTATCTAAATGATGGAAAAGATACAATGACCCTTCGTGCATTTCCAGAAAATGTGGAAATTAATTTAATTTAGAAAAGATATGGTGGAGAAATCTGCCATATTTTTTTGTTGATATATAACAGATAAAGTCGAGCAATTCTTGAAAACACTAAGATTATATGATACCATTTCCATAAGATAAAAACGAATCAGTAAGAAAGCAGGGTCTATGAAATACGAGAAATGTCCAATCTGTGAAGAAAAGTTAAGAAATGGTGTCTGCCCAATGTGTGGTTATGATTTTAATCGCTTAGGTCGGTCAAGAATATTAAAAGATGGTCATTGGGATATATTAACGATTGACAAAAAGACTTCTCAGCCAAAATATATCCATGATGAAAAACGACATCCAGATTTTAAAAATATTAAGAATACAAAGACGCAGTCAATGAAGACACAGAGGAAAACATCAACCTATAAAAATAAAAAAGAAAAGAAGAGATCAAAAAAAGGAATGTGGGCGGTGATCGTTTTCATTCTTTATCTGTTGTCATTTTTAGCAGATCTTGTACCAGAGGCATTCACTCACATAAAAGATTTTATAAATCAGATCCTGAATGGATTAAATTTTTAAAAAAAGTAAGCAAAAGTCTGTCATTTTTTGAGAAAAAACGGCAGACTTTTGTTCATTTTATATTTTAAAAACATTCAAATTATGGTAACATTAACTCTATAGGCAAATTAACAGGAGGAAATTTTATGGCAAATCATATTGATGATGCAACGATTGAATATGTCGGAATTTTAGCAAAGCTTGAATTATCTGGCGAAGAAAAAGAACAGGCCAAGAAAGATATGGAAAGCATGCTTGACTATGTAGATAAATTAAACGAATTAGACACAAGCAGTGTCGAACCAATGTCTCACGTATTCCCAGTGAAGAATGTATTCAGAGAAGACGTGGTAACAAATGGGGACGGAAGCGAAGATACATTAAAGAACGCACCAGAAGCGCAGGACAATGCCTTTGTCGTGCCAAAGACGATCATATAGGAGGCAGAAGATGAGTATTTTAGAATTAACTGCCGTAGAATTAGGCAAGAAGATTAAAGACAAAGAGATCACAGTTGTAGAAGCAACAAAGGCAGCACTTGAGCAGATCAAGGCAGTCGAAGGTGATGTACACGGATATGTTTCTTACGATGAAGAAAGTGCATTAAAGAGAGCAGAAGAAGTACAGAAAGGAATCGATGATGGAACTTATACAGGACCATTAGCTGGAGTTCCAATGGCAATTAAAGATAATATCTGTACAAAAGGATACACAACAACATGCAGTTCTAAGATATTAGAGAACTTTGTACCAACATACTCCGCACAGGCAGTCGAGAACCTGATCAAAGAAGGAGTTGTATTCTTAGGAAAGACAAACATGGACGAGTTCGCCATGGGAAGTACAACAGAGACTTCCGCATATGGTGTGACAAAGAACCCATGGGATTTAGAAAAAGTACCTGGTGGATCATCAGGTGGATCTGCAGCAGCAGTTGCAGCTAATGAATGTTTTATGGCATTAGGATCTGATACGGGTGGATCTATCAGACAGCCAGCATCTTACTGTGGTGTTACAGGAATCAAACCAACTTATGGAACAGTATCCCGTTACGGACTGATCGCGTATGGATCATCCTTAGACCAGATCGGACCATTAGCAAAAGATGTCACAGACTGTGCAACATTATTAGAAGCAATCGCATCTTATGATGAGAAAGATTCCACATCTGTCAAATTAGAATCTTATGACTTCACATCTGCATTAAAAGATGATGTCAAGGGAATGAAGATCGGTATTCCAAAAGATTACTTTGGAGAAGGTCTTGACGAAGAAGTCAAAGAAGCTGTTTTAGCAGCAGCAAAGACATTAGAAGAAAAAGGAGCCATTGTAGAAGAATTCGATCTTGGATTAGTTGAATATGCAATCCCTGCATACTATGTTATCGCAGCAGCAGAAGCAAGTTCAAACTTATCACGTTTCGATGGTGTTAAATATGGCTACAGAGCCAAAGATTACGAAGGACTTCACAACATGTATAAGAAGACACGTTCTGAAGGATTCGGAGCCGAAGTAAAACGCCGTATCATGTTAGGATCATTCGTATTAAGTTCAGGATATTATGATGCATATTACTTAAAAGCATTAAGAACAAAAGCACTGATCAAGAAAGAATTCGACAAAGCATTTGAGAAATACGATGTCATCTTAGGACCAGTTGCACCAACAACAGCTCCAAAATTAGGAGACAGCTTAAGTGATCCGATCAAGATGTATTTAGGAGATATCTACACAATCTCCGTAAACCTTGCAGGACTTCCAGGAATCTCTCTTCCATGTGGAAAGGACAAGAACGGAATGCCAATCGGACTTCAGCTGATCGGAGACTGCTTCAATGAGAAGAAAATCATTCAGGCAGCATACACATTTGAGCAGACAAGAGCATATGAAGCTCCAGCAATCGCTAAAGGAGGGGCTAAATAATGAGCAAGAATTACGAAACAGTCATCGGACTTGAAGTCCATGTAGAATTAGCAACAAAGACAAAAATCTTCTGTGGATGCAGTACAGCATTCGGAGGAGCACCAAATACACATACATGCCCTGTATGTACAGGTATGCCAGGATCTTTACCAGTATTAAATAAACAGGTTGTAGAATACGCTATGGCAGTTGGACTTGCAACAAATTGCGACATCACACAGAACTGCAAATTTGACCGTAAGAACTATTTCTACCCAGATAATCCACAGAATTATCAGATTTCTCAGTTATACTTACCAATTTGTCGAAATGGTAAAGTAGAAATCGATGTCGATGGAGAGAAGAAAGACGTAAGAATCCACGAGATCCATATGGAAGAAGATGCTGGTAAATTGGTGCATGATCCATGGACAGGAGATTCTTTAGTAGACTTTAACCGTTCTGGAGTACCACTGATCGAGATCGTATCCGAACCAGATATGCGTTCTGCAGACGAAGTTATCGCATATCTTGAGAAATTACGTCTGATCATCCAGTATTTAGGAGCATCTGACTGCAAATTACAGGAAGGTTCTATGAGAGCTGACGTCAACTTATCTGTCCGTGAAGTCGGAGCAGAAGAGTTCGGAACACGTACAGAGATGAAGAACTTAAACTCTTTCAAGGCCATCAAGAGAGCAATCGAAGGAGAAATGGAACGTCAGATCGACCTGATCGAGGCAGGAGAGAAAGTCGTACAGGAAACAAGACGTTGGGATGATACAAAGGGAGCATCTTATGCAATGCGCTCCAAAGAAGATGCACAGGATTACCGCTATTTCCCAGATCCAGACTTAGTACCGATTGAGATCAGTGATGAATGGATGGACAAAGTAAGAGAAGCACAGCCAGAGTTCAGAGACGAGAAGAAAGTCCGTTATAAAGAAGAATATGACCTTCCAGACTATGATATCGACATCATTACAGGATCAAAACATCTTGCAGATATTTTCGAAGCAACAATTGCACTTGGATCAGAGCCAAAAGAAGTATCTAACTGGTTAATGGGAGAGACCATTCGTCTGGTAAATGAATCAGAGATGGATATCGACGATGTATCATTCAAACCAGAACATCTTGCAAAACTGATCGAGATGATCAAGAAAAATGAGATCAACAGAAGCGTAGGAAAAGAAGTGTTCGAGAAAGTCTTCAAAGAAAATATCGATCCCGCAGCATACGTTGAAGAACATGGATTGAAATCCATGAATGACGAAGGAGCCTTAAAAGCAACGATCGAAGAGATTGTAGCCAACAATCCGAAATCTGTTGAAGATTACAAAGCAGGTAAGAAGAAAGCCATCGGATTCTTAGTTGGACAGACAATGAAAGCGACACAGGGAAAAGCAAACCCTGGAATCGTTAATAAGATCTTAACTGAGATTTTAGATAATATGTAATTAAGAACAATTCGTTCAAAGGATCACAACACATACAAAAATCAGAATCTGAAACATCAGGTTCTGATTTTTTTGTGTGATAAAACATTGAAATTCATCCCATGAAAACGTACAATATAATTACGTATGTAAAAATAAAAAACAGGATGGAGAGAGTTATGAACAAATACAAAGGTGTCGTATTCTTCGACTACGATGGAACAACAGTTGATGAAGTCGATAATATTGCAACAGCAACACCAAAGACAGTAGAATCCTTGAATAAATTAAAGGAAAATGGTTATCTGACAATGTTATGTTCTGGAAGAACCCACAGATTTCTAGAGATGGACGTGGATAAATTCATGGGAGCGATCACATGTAATGGATCACATACAGAAGTTGAAGGGGAAGTGATCCGTGATATCTGTATTCCAGACGAACTGTTATTTAAAGTAGTCAATGAATATTTTCCAAGAGATACGATCATTCATTTTGATACAAGGGATATCAGTTATTATCTGCATCAGGATGCAGAATTTTTTATGCATCACTGTGAACTGTTTCATCTTCCACAGCGCTGGTATGCACCATGGAAATTCCGCCAGAAAGACAATCATGTAAGTAAATTAGTTATGAATTATAAAGATCCACAAGTAAAGATAGATTTTGAAGAAGAATTTAAAGATGTCTTTACTGTTGCAAAACATGTTCGAGAGAATTTTATTGATATCACATTAAAGGGAGTTACAAAAGGTGATGCAATTGTTGAATTGATCGATAAATTAGGAATCGATAAGAAAGATACTTATGCTTTTGGAGATGCAGACAATGATGTAGAGATGATGGAAGCCGTTGGAACAGGAATTGCTATGGGACGTCACAGCGAAGCCGTTGAAAAGGTAGCATCTATGATCACAGGAACAGTGAAAGAAGAAGGAATCACAACAGCATTAAAGAAGTTAGGACTAATTTAGTATGAAGAATGTAATATTTGATGTAGATGATACATTATATGACTTGATGGAAGCCTTTGATAAAGTTCATAAAGAATTTTTTGAAGACAAGACCAAAGAAGACTGTGAAGAACTTTTCAAACGTTCCAGAATTTACAGTGATGAGGCGTTTTATATGGCAAGAGAAGGAAAAATCAGTCACGACGATGAATTTGCATACCGCATTCAGAAGACTTATAAAGACTCTGGGATTGAAGTAAGCAAAGAAGAGGCAAAGCAATTTGAAGAACGATATCGTTATCATCAAAAACATATTCATGTACCAGATGGCATCAAAGCACTGCTAAGCGAATGTAAAAAGCAGGGAAAGACGATGGGTCTGCTTACGAATGGAACAGTGCGTCATCAGGGAAAGAAATTAAAGACTCTAGGACTTTCTCAATGGTTTGATAAAGATGAGATGTTTATCTCCGATGCAATCGGATATACAAAACCAAATATCAAAGCATTTCAGATCGTACAGGATAAGATGAATCTGATTCCAGAAGAAACATGGTTTGTAGGGGACACCTTTGAGGTAGACGTTGTAGGAGCCAAGAAAGCAGGATGGCATGTAATCTGGTTTAATCATAGAAAACGTCCGATGCCAGAAGGAGATATCAGGCCTGATCTTGAAGTTAGAACAGTTGAAGAACTGATGGATGTAATTACAAAGTAGATAATGTGAAAAAGAAGGTGGAACCAAATGATAAGTTCCATCTTCTTTTATGATTTTAAGATTGAGATGTAATTGTATGAGAGATAAGAAATTATTTTTTCTTAGTTTTTAAGTTCTTTGCAGATGACCAAGAAGCACGTAAAGTTGTGTTCTTATTATCAACTTTTACAGTTCTTACGGCTCTGACTCTTACATAATACTTCTTATTCTTTTTAAGTTTTGTTAAAACTTTAGAAGAAGATTTAGAAGAAACTTTTACAGTTTTTGCACCTTTGAAGCTCTTAGATGTACCATACTGTACTTCGTAAGAAGTAGCGTTGGCAACTTTGCTCCAAGAAGCTTTTAAGGATGTCTTTTTCGCTTTGCTTAATTTAACAGTTGTCTTAGCAGGTGCTTTCGCATTGATCTTGTAAGTTAATTTCTTTGTACCTGTGTAGTTTTTACCATTAAATTTAACAGTTGCTGTATAAGTTCCAGGTTTTTTACTGTTGGAGTTAGAGTAAGATACTGTGTAATTGCTTGCTGCGATTGTTTTGTTGGCAGAATCTTTTGCTACAACAGTAGCTTTCTGGACTTTTCCGTTTTCTGTGAAAGATGTTTTGTTTAATGCGATAGATTTAATCTTGGCGATTGTTGTTGTACTCTTAACATCACCACAGTTAGAGCATTTTACTACGATAGAACCATCTTTAGATGTTGAAGCTGGTGTAGTAATTGTTTTGTAATTCTTCTTTGTGACAGCTTTCATAGCAGATGTTAAATGAGATGTGCATTCTTTTACAGTACCAGAATAAATAACTTCATCTTTTAAAGCATCAACAGCTTCACCAAGTTCTGTGTCAAGATCTGCCCAAGCCTTGTCCTGTCCATCACAGTAAGAATCTTTGTCAGCTTTCATATCATTTGCCTGATCGATCAGTTTCTGAAGATCGGATTTTTCTGTGTCTGTTGCATCTTTAGCATTTGCGATATTGTCACCTGTAGCCTGAATATTGAATGAGAAGTCCTCATATCCAAGAGCAGAAATAGTAAGTTTCCAGTAACCAGTTCCAT
Source organism: Anaerostipes amylophilus (assembly GCF_025567365.1). Classification (NCBI taxonomy): domain Bacteria; kingdom Bacillati; phylum Bacillota; class Clostridia; order Lachnospirales; family Lachnospiraceae; genus Anaerostipes; species Anaerostipes amylophilus. The sequence goes on from NZ_JAOQJG010000002.1 coordinate 102,657, forward strand.
CATAATCTTCAGGTAACTGACAACGAATAGATTCTGTTAAACCAAGCTGGATTCCCATAGATTTATGCATCCAGTTGTCAGCAGCAAATTTAGTACCATATGTTGCTAATGGTTTAGAATATGTATCATCATATCCATAGTATGTCCATGTAACAGCCTGCATATTTGAACCAAGATCTCCATAAGCATCACCATTAAGATCGACACGTAAAAACTCACCATAAGAACCTGCACCAGGTTGAACGGTAACAGTAATCTTATCAGAATCCACTTTCTTGATAGCAGTATCTTTTAAACCAGATTCAGAACCAGTTTTGCGAGCACTGAAAGAGAAAGATCCATCAGAGTTTTCTGTAGCTGTTTTTAAACCATTTGTATTTGCTGTTACATTTGCAGTTGCAGTATAAGCAGATAAATTTACTTCGGTGTAACCACCAGTTAAAGTACCACCATTTTCAACAACCTGATATTTGGCTTTTAAATCATTTAATTGAGAAGTTTTAACAGCTACAGGAACATACTTAATACCAGAAACTTCATAATGGGACATTGTATAAGTATTTCCGTTATCAGTAATCTTTCCTTTATTCCAGCTGACAGATGAACCATCTGTTAAATAGATTGTTTTACCATCATCAGACCAGTGAGAAACTTTGTACTCAGGACCAGTTTTACCATCTGCATCTGTAGTAAAGATGGTAGCCATGCACTGATAGCTTCCACGATGTAATCCATGTTTTGCTGTTGCTCGAGTAACAACATCATATCCACCTTTATCTGATTCTTTTTTAGAATCTAAAACATCTGAGCTAGAAGCATCACCAGCATTATAAACATCCTCATGTGCCCAATATTCTGCCCAAGTAAGTCCAACATAACAATATGTCCATTCTTCAGCCTGATCAGCTTCAGCAGCTTTTACAACATGAGCCACATTAAAGATGTTAGCAGTTACAGGAGTAGCTGTGAAAGCCATAGCACCAGTCATGGCAACTGCAAAAGCTTTATCAATTAATCTTTTACGCATATAGTTTTCCTCCGTTTTCTTTTAATAAAATAATAGCGCGTATAATAGTTAGAAGAATCTAACTGCTGGAAAATATGATACCATATGAATGGTTAGTGGACAATAACTACAAATGAGAATAATTATCAATATACTGCCGAGCGAAAGCGGGTCACTAGTCAGTAATATTGATAATTATTCGGGAGGTGCTATGGTACAATTTAACCTTTAGAATGGCAGATATTGGTATAACATTTACTTTGCAGGTACAATTCAATATAATAAAGAAAGTTAAGAATTTTGTAAGAATTACATTAAGGGAAATTAAAGAATTAATTGTTAAGATAAAACCATCAAAGATACGAGGAGGAAAAACTATGAACCAGCCAAAGATTCTGGTCGTCGATGACGACAAGGAGATCGTAGGGGCGATCAAGAAACGTCTGGAAATGGAAGACTATGAAATTATCACTGCATATAACGGACTGGAAGCAATGGATGTGCTGATGGAACAAGATGTCCAGCTTTTGATCATAGACGTCATGATGCCAAAGATGGACGGACTTTCAGCTACCATGAAGATCCGTGAAAGCAAGAACATTCCAATTATCATTTTGTCAGCAAAGACAGAAGAAAGCGATAAGATTCTCGGATTATCCATGGGAGCCGATGATTATGTCAGCAAACCATTCCGCCCAGATGAACTGGTGGCAAGAGTCAAATCACAACTGCGAAGATACATGCAGTTTGGTGGGATGAATGCCCCAAAAAGCAATAAGGAACAAATTATAAACGGCGGACTGATCCTTGATATGAAAGGAAAAAGAATGTTAGTTGACGGGGAAGCTGTGAAACTGACAGCAACCGAATATAAGATCGTAAGCCTTCTCATGAAGAATCTTGGCAGGGTATTTTCAGCAGATGAAATCTATGAACGTGTATGGAACGAAGAAGCCTACGCAACAGAAAATACAGTCATGGTCCATATCCGCCGTATCCGCGAGAAAATAGAAATAGATGCAAAAAATCCAAGATATTTAAAGGTGGTGTGGGGAATTGGATACAAGATCGAAAAAATGGACTAATACGATACTGGTCACATTTGTGATCATTGTTATGACCTTGTCAGGAATGTATGGGATCAGTACGATTCATAACATGGCACTGACGGGAAATAGCAGTTTTACAGTGGATGAGCTGGATCAGATTGATTATATCAAAAAGACACAGACATCATTATTTGACAAATGGGCAGAGCAACAAGGTGCAAAAACTTATTCCGGCCAGCAAAACCATGTGTCAGAGGATCTGCTTACAAAGATTAAAAATGAATCCAGAGTAAAAGTAACAATGAAAGTCAAACCATATGACAAAAAGATGACAACAACAACATCGTATTATGGGGCGAAAAATGCAGATTATACAGGGGGAAGGATTGAACATTTTCATATAGAACGATCCGAAACAGAATTAAATAAAGATGGAAGTTTTAAAGGATGGGACCCAACCGATGATTTTAATGCAAATCCAGAAGAATATTATGCGTTTGCTGGAGACAGCTACACGATGGAATTTGTATTTCCATCCAATCTTCTGATCAATAATAAAAAGAAGCAGCGTCTGGAAACAGCAGAAATTGAGATTTCGTTGACAAAGAAAGCTTTAACAGAGATTGATCAGTTTCAGAAGAAGGCAACAAAACAGCTTGCTACAGGACTGAAAGCCATCGTTATTGTATCAGTGGTTGAAGTAATCGGAACAATCTTATTGTGTATTTTATTCGCACTGCAGAAGAAACGAACCAAATTTTTTAATGCACTGGATAAAATCTGGTGGGAAATTATACTGGCAGCAGGATTGATCCTGATCGGACTTGCAATTGCATTGTGCATTGGAGACTGGCAATATACGATCGAATACGCACAGGGTACAATGATGAGTTTGAGTTCATCGATATTAGAGATGATCATGATGCTAAGTTATCTGTCCGTACCATTTTTTATCATGGCGTTCGCAGTATGCGTACAGACCACGGTATGGAGAATAAAAGAAAGAAATCTTTTGGATTCCACGTTTTGCTTAGGGTATTTTAGAAAATGGTATCGTCATGAAAAGCAAAGACGAGAATTGGAAGAAGAAGCAATGTCTTTTGCACAAAAACATGCAAGAGACAGGATCAGGCAATACCGCGTTTTGAGATATATCATGATTGGAGGCGTTGCGGTCTGCGTTATCATATTGTTCACAGGAGCTCAATTGAGCGACTTCCTGGTTGCTTTAATAGCAATTACATGTATTTCATTATTCAAATTCTTTAAGAAATATTCAAACAAATATGCAGAAGAGCAAAGAGATTTAGGAAAATTAGTCGATCAGATCGAACGTATCTCAAATGGAGAATTGACAGCAATAACAGATATAAGTGAGGACTCAGATTACTACGAATACAGCCAGAAACTGACCCATATCGGACAGGGAATGGAAAAAGCATTAGAAACGCAGATGAAAGGCGAGAGGATGAAGATCGACCTGATCACCAATGTTTCTCATGATTTAAAGACTCCTTTGACATCGATCATTGGCTACGTTGATCTCTTAAGCAGGGACGATACATTATCTGATGAAGCAAAAGATTATGTGACGATCCTTGTGAAGAAGACAGAACGTTTAAAAGACATCATCTCAGATTTGTTTGAACTTGCAAAATCAACGAGTGGAGATATCAAGGTTGATATGGAAGAAATGGATATGAAACGTCTGGTGGAACAAACATTGGGGGATATGGCTGATCAGATAGAGGAATCAGGATTTGGAATCAGATATCAGTGCAATACAGAACATACAAAATTCATGGGTGATGGAAACCGTATGTACAGAGTTGTGCAGAATGTCATTGAAAATGCATTGAAATATTCACTCAAAGGCACAAGAATCTTCATTTATATCACTGAAGAAGCAGGAAATATCGTTTTGAAAGTTACGAATACAGCATCGTATGAAATGAATTTTACCGAAGAAGAGATCATGGAACGCTTTGCGAGAGCAGAAAAATCAAGAACAAGTGAAGGCAACGGATTTGGACTGTCCATTGCAGATAGTTTTACAAAGAACTGCGGAGGTAAATTTGAGATCAAAATTGAAGGCGATCAGTTTACTGTAACCATACAATTTAAACAATATTTTAAAGAAAATAATTAGTTTTCGTATCTTTTCTGCTAAAAAAGCAACGTTCTGAAAAAAAACCACGCGAAAGGGTAGAAAAAATAAATATAAAAGTATATACTAGATATTGTGTCAACAATATGCAAACAGACCATTTTCTTGAATGGTTTTATAATCCTTTCCTCGTGAAGTTTTTATGATACATGGTAACTTTTGGATCGGTTGCGTATTTGGAGACATCTGCTTTTAAAGACCTTTCAGTTCATTCAGGAGTTGGAGGGTCTTTTTTTGTTTCATAGGAAATTTCGATGAAATCCCTATGAAATAAAAAAGCCCTCCGGGCAGGATTCTTTTTTACAGTAAAATTGCAAGATGAAAAAGCATCTGATATAATATTAAGAAAAATACATGTACGAGAAAGGGCATGAAGATGATGAAGAAACGGTGGATAAGTCTCCTGCTGATCCTTGTGCTTGTTATGGCAGCAGGATGCGGAAAGAAGAATACAACGAAGAAAGTAAAGACCGAGGATCTTGACGAGGCAACACTGCAGGGAATGGCAAAGGATATTACGAAAGATATGTCATTGAAGAACAAGATCGGACAGCTGTTTATGGTATCTATATACCAGCTAGATGAAGCAGAAAGTAAAAATCAGACAAAAATAACAGATGCTATGAAAAAGACATTAAAGAAATATCCTGCGGGTGGCATTGTGATGTTTGCAAAGAACATTGAGACTCGTGAGCAGACAAAGAAAATGATAAAGAAGTTACAGAATGCTTCTTATGTACCACTATTTATGGCAGTGGATGAAGAGTGTGGAACAGTTTCAAGAGTTGCATCTAATCCAAAGATTGGAATGACAGCATATCCATCGGCACAGGAAGTAGGCAAAACATATGATGATAAGCAGATTGCCAAGATGGGGCAGACACAAGGTAAAGAATTAAAAGAATTAGGATTCAATATGAATCTGGCACCAGTTGCAGACGTACTTACGAATAAGAATAATACAGAGATTGGCGACAGAAGTTTTGGAACAGACTCAAAGAAAGTATCATCAATTGTAGCAAGCTTAGTTAAAAACATGCAAAAGCAGCAGATTTCCGCAACGATAAAACATTTTCCAGGAAGCGGTGGATGCGGAGGAGATACTCACCGTGGAAGTACAGAGACATACCAGACGATCGAGACATTAAGAAATGCAGATTTTAAACCATTTAAGGCAGGAATCAAGGCAGATGTGGATGCGGTGATGGTATCACATTTAATGCTAAGCAATGTGACAGACGAGAAAGAACCTTCCAGTTTAAGCAGTAGGGTTGTCAGTGATATTTTAAGGGACGAACTTGAATACAAAGGAATCATTATGACCGATGCGATGAACATGAAAGCGATCACAGACAACTACAGCTCAGGAGAAGCAGCAGTCAAAGCTATTCAGGCAGGAGTCGACTTAATTGTGATGCCTGATAATTATAAGGAAGCATATCAGGCAATTGAGAAAGCAATAAAAAATGGACAGATCAAGGAATCAAGGATTGATAAATCTGTAAGAAGGATCCTTTATGCCAAGATCAAGAGAGGAGAAATACCACCAGATACTACCTTATTAAAGGATAATGAGTAGAGTAAGACTCTTGCAGATTTAAAATGAATATGTTACTATCAAAAATGTGTATTTTACAAAGGAAACTAAAGATTGTATAACAGAAAGGTCAAAAGATCACGATGAGCAGAGAGAACTTTGATAAGTTGGGAGAAGAATGTGGAGTTTTCGGTATCTATGATTTCGATGGCAACGATGTAGCGTCAACAATCTATTATGGATTGTTTGCCCTGCAGCATCGAGGTCAGGAAAGCTGTGGAATCGCAGTTTCTGATACGAATGGTCCAAAACGTAATGTCACATCTCAAAAAGGTATGGGATTATGTAATGAAGTGTTTACACCAGATTCCCTTCAGGCATTAAAGGGAGATATCGGTGTAGGACATGTAAGGTATTCAACAGCAGGAGAGAGCGTTCCAGAGAATGCCCAGCCACTGGTATTAAATTATGTAAAAGGGACATTAGGACTTGCACATAATGGTAATCTGATCAATGCGTTAGAACTTCGTGAAGAATTAGAACAGACAGGAGCTATTTTCCAGACAACGATCGATTCAGAAGTTATCGCATACCATATCGCAAGAGAACGTGTGAATACATCATCTATTGAGAAAGCAGTTGCGAAAGCAATGCAGAAGATCAAAGGAGCGTATTCCCTGATCGTTATGTCACCACGAAAACTGATTGGTGCCAGAGATCCTTATGGATTTAAACCACTTTGTATCGGTAAGAGAGATAATGCATTTGTTTTAGCATCTGAAAGCTGTGCATTAGATACGATCGGAGCAGAATTTATCCGCGATGTCAATCCAGGAGAGATCGTAACGATCACAAAAGACGGAATTCAGTCTGATTGTAGTATGTGCCTTCCACAGGAGAAGACAGCAAGATGTATCTTTGAATACATATATTTTGCAAGACCTGACAGTGAAATTGATGGTATAGGAGTTTACCACTCAAGAATTCAGGCAGGAAAATACCTTGCACAGGATTCACCAGTCGAAGCAGACTTAGTTGTAGGAGTACCAGAATCAGGAAACGCAGCAGCACTCGGTTATTCTTTAGAATCAGGAATTCCATATGGAACAGCATTTGTAAAGAATGGTTATGTTGGAAGAACCTTCATTAAGCCAGGACAAAGCAGCCGTGAATCAAGCGTACAGATTAAGTTAAATGTATTAAAAGAAGCAGTCAAGGGAAAGAGAGTCATCATGATCGATGATTCCATTGTTCGTGGAACAACAAGTGATCGTATCGTATCTATGCTTCGTGAAGCGGGAGCAACAGAAGTGCATGTAAGAATCAGTTCACCACCATTCTTATGGCCATGTTACTTTGGAACAGATATTCCAGAGAGAGAACAGCTGATCGCATACAACCGTTCCATTAACCAAATCTGCGAAGTAATAGGAGCAGATAGTTTAGGATACTTAAGAGAAGAAAGACTTTCAGAGATGGTTCAGGGATTACCGATCTGCAAAGGATGTTTTACAGGAAAGTATCCAATGGAACCACCAACAAGAGATATTCGTGGAAATTTTGAAAGATAAAGATAAGGAGATTTTTATGAACGACCGTTACCAGAGCCCATTATCAGAACGTTATGCAAGCAAAGAGATGCAGTACATCTTTTCTCCAGATAAGAAGTTTAAGACATGGAGAAAATTATGGATCGCACTTGCTGAGACTGAGAAAGAATTAGGACTAGATATTACACAGGAACAGATTGATGAGTTAAAAGCACATGCAGAAGATATCAACTACGATGTAGCTAAAGAACGTGAAAAATTAGTCCGCCATGACGTAATGTCCCACGTATATGCATACGGAGTACAATGTCCAAAAGCAAAAGGAATCATCCATTTAGGAGCAACTTCCTGCTATGTTGGAGATAACACAGATATCATCATCATGACAGAAGCATTAAAACTTGTCAGAGTAAAATTATTAAATGTAATCAACGAATTATCCAAATTCGCAATGAAATATAAAGATCTTCCAACACTTGGATTTACACATTTCCAGCCAGCACAGCCTACAACAGTAGGTAAGAGAGCAACACTGTGGCTGATGGATCTTGTATATGATTTAGAAGATCTTGACCATGTAATTGCGAATATGAGACTGTTAGGTTCTAAAGGAACAACAGGAACACAGGCAAGTTTCTTAGAATTATTTGAAGGAGATCATGAAACGATCAAGAAGATCGATGGAATGATCGCTAAGAAGATGGGATTTGACAAATGCCAGCCAGTATCAGGACAAACATATTCAAGAAAAGTTGATTCCCGTGTGCTTAATGTATTAAGTCAGATCGCTCAGTCTGCTCATAAATTCTCAAATGATATCCGTCTGCTTCAGCATTTAAAAGAAGTAGAAGAACCATTTGAGAAGAACCAGATCGGATCATCTGCAATGGCATATAAGAGAAATCCAATGAGAAGTGAAAGAATCGCTTCTTTAGCAAACTATGTGATTTCTGATGCAATGAATCCAGCATTAGTTGCATCTACACAGTGGTTTGAAAGAACTTTAGATGACTCTGCCAACAAACGTTTATCCGTACCTGAAGGATTTTTAGCAATCGATGGAATCTTAGATCTTTACTTAAACGTTGTAGATGGATTAGTTGTATATCCAAAAGTTATCGAAAGCCGTTTAAGAAGCGAACTTCCATTCATGGCAACAGAGAATATCATGATGGATGCTGTAAAAGCTGGTGGAGACCGTCAGGAACTTCACGAGAAGATCCGTGTACATTCTATGGCAGCAGGAAAAGTTGTCAAAGAAGAAGGAAAACCAAATGATCTGTTAGAAAGAATCGCAGCAGATCCAGCATTTGGAATGAATATGGAACAGTTACAGTCAATCATGAAACCAGAGAACTTCGTAGGACGTGCACCACAGCAGACAGAAGAGTTTGTGAATGAAGTGATCAATCCAATTCTGGAAGAGAATAAAGAAGTACTCGGATTAACAGCTGAGATCAACGTATAAAAAGATAGAATCTTGATAAAAAGATAAAATTTTAACATAAAAAGAGATGGAAAGATCAAAACAATATAGATTTTTCCATCTCTTTTTGCTGTATTTTAAGAAAAAATTACCAAAAAGCAGGAAATGAGCAGGAGTAGATATAGGAAATTAAGAAAAGGAATGGTATAATAGGTTTAAAACAAATATGTGAGAGCATATGTAAGGGGAAAGTATAATGAAGAAATTAAAAACAATCGCTCAAAGAAAAAAATGGAATATGATACTTGGGATCTCAGATATCATAATGATGATCATAGCATCATATCTTGCATTATTAACGCGATTTGAATTCTATCCATCACAGATCGCACCGATTTTTTTGAAAAATGCTGCAAAATACATGCCGTTGAATCTCTTTTGCAGTATTGTGATCTTTATGGCATATCGATTGTATTCAACGCAATGGAAGTATGCAGGAATCTCCGATTTTATTAATGTCGTTAAAGCAGTTGTGATCGCAGCAGCTTTCCAGTTGATCGGAATTTATATGTTACAATGGGAGATACCAAGAAGTTACTATTTCTTGTATTTGGTATATCTGCTGTTGGGAATGTTTTTTATCCGATTACTTGTCCGATTGATTCAGGGAAGTGAACCACTCAAAGTGAATGACATTGGCAAGAAGAAAGTTCCGGTAATGTTGATCGGAGCAGGAGAAGCAGGAAGCATCATTTTAAATGAGATCAAAAAGAGTACATATGTGACTAAAACGATCCGTTGCATCATAGATGATGATCCAGCGAAGAAAGGAACATATTTATCTGGGATACCAGTGGTTGGCAATCGTAATACGATCCTGCGCAATGCAGTTAAATTTGATGTTGAAGAGATCATTCTGGCAATTCCGACAATAGAACCCAAGGATCGCAAGGACATCCTTGAAATCTGCAAGCAGACAGGATGCCGTCTGAGTATTCTTCCGGGCTTATATCAGCTGATCAACAGTGAAGTTACAGTATCTGCTCTAAGAGAAGTAGAGATTGAAGATCTGCTTGGAAGAGAGCCAGTGAAAGCCAATCTTCCATCAATCATGAGCTATGTCAAAGACAGAGTCGTATTTGTCACAGGGGGAGGCGGATCGATCGGAAGTGAGATCTGCAGACAGATCGCAAGATATCAGCCGAAGAAGTTAGTGATCATTGATAATTATGAGAACAACGCCTACGAGATCCAGATGGAATTAAAGAGAACACATCCAGAACTAGATCTGAAAGTATTGATCGTATCTGTCCAGAATCATCTGCGAATACACAATATTTTCGAAGATTATAAGCCTGATATCGTATTTCATGCAGCAGCACATAAGCATGTGCCATTGATGGAAGACAGCCCGCATGATGCGATTAAGAACAATGTATTTGGCACATTTAACATAGCCCAAGAAGCAGGAATGAGCGGCGTAAAGAGAATGGTACTGATCTCCACGGATAAGGCAGTAAGACCGACAAATATCATGGGTGCTTCCAAGAGGATCTGTGAGATGGTCATTCAATACATGAATAGCTTATACGATACAGAATACGTTGCTGTAAGATTTGGAAATGTTCTTGGAAGTAACGGAAGTGTCGTTCCGTTGTTCAAGAAGCAGATTGCCAATGGTGGTCCGGTAACAGTTACACATCCAGAGATCATCCGATACTTTATGACGATCCCAGAAGCCGTCAGTCTGGTGTTAGAAGCAGGAGCTTATGCAGAAGGCGGGGAAATATTTATCCTTGATATGGGAGAACCAGTCAAGATCTTAGATCTTGCGAAGAATATGATCCGTTTATCAGGACTTACACCAGGAGAAGATATAGAAATCCAGTTTACTGGCTTAAGACCAGGGGAGAAGCTGTATGAAGAACTTCTGATCGATGAGGAGAATAAAAAAGAGACAAAGAACAAACGAATTTTCATTGGAAGTCCAAGGATGATGGAGACAGAACAATTTAGTGAACTGATCGCTGAATTAGATCATGCGGCATTTTCTGAAGATCCGAATATTCGTGAAGTTGTAAAAAGATTAGTTCCAGAGTATACATATAAACAGACAAATCAACAGACAAAATGACGGGGGGATGAGACAGCATGAAAGAACGTATATATATGGCATCACCAACGATGCATGGGGAAGAACAGAAGTTTGTGCAGGAAGCATTTGACACCAACTGGATCGCACCACTTGGGCCAAATGTCAATGGCTTTGAACGTGAGATGGAAGCGTATACAGGAATCGCACACTGCAGTGCACTAAGCGCAGGAACCGCAGCACTGCATCTGGCGGTGAAATTATTAGAAGTCGGGGAAGGAGATACCGTGATATGTCCTTCGCTGACTTTTGCTGCAACAGTGAATCCAGTCGCCTACGAAAAAGGCAAGATTGTATTCGTGGATTCTGAACCAGAGACATGGAATATGTCACCACAGGCATTGAAAAGAGCATTGGAAGAACATAAAGAAGCAAAAGCAGTGATCGTTGCACACCTTTATGGAACACCAGCCAAGGTAGACGAAATCAAAGCAATCTGTGAAGAATATAAAGTTCCACTGATCGAAGATGCTGCAGAAAGTCTGGGAGCAACATATAAAGGAGTCCAGACAGGAAGATTCGGAGTCATGGCAGGATTTTCATTTAATGGAAATAAGATCATCACGACATCAGGCGGTGGAATGATCGCATCAGAGAATGAAGAATACATCAAGCATGCAACATTCCTGGCAACACAGGCAAAAGAACCAGTCCGACATTATGAACACAAGGAAATCGGATATAACTACCGAATGTCTAATATCACAGCGGGAGTTGGAAGAGGCCAGCTTCTGCATCTGGATGAACACATTGCGAAGAAAAAAGCAATCTATGAGACATACAAAGATGCTTTCAAGGATTATAAACAAGTGCATATGAATCCATATGAAACATGCAGTGAACCAAACTTCTGGTTATCATGCATGACGATCGATGAAGACAGTAAGACAAAACCATTAGATATCATAGAAGCTTTGGAAAGAGAGAATATCGAAAGCCGTCCGATCTGGAAACCATTACATCAACAACCAGTATTTAAAGGGTGCGAATTCTATTCTCATTACGAAGATGATAAGAAGCCAGTATCAGAAGATATCTTTGACTGCGGATTATGTCTTCCAAGTGATATTAAGAATACAAAAGAAGATATGGATCGGATCATAGGAATCATAAGATCCGTACTGGACCGATAAGAACAAAATGTAAACGGAGTATATATAAAGATGTATCACAAATATATCAAACGATTTTTTGACATCATATTGTCACTGTGCTGTATCATTGTATCAAGCCCAATCCTGCTTGTCACAGCACTGTTAGTAAGGAGCAAATTAGGGAACCCCGTGATCTTCAAACAAGAAAGACCGGGATATCATAACGAAATATTTACACTCTACAAGTTCAGAAGTATGACAGACGCCGTCGATGAGAATGGTGATCTGCTGCCAGACAAAGAACGTCTTCCAAGATTTGGACAGATGTTAAGATCCACAAGCCTTGATGAATTACCTGAATTCTTCAACATCTTATTTGGACATATGAGTTTTGTCGGGCCAAGACCGTTATTGAAACAATACATAGATTTCTACAGTGCAAGACAGAAACGACGTGCAGATGTAAGACCAGGACTGACTGGACTTGCACAGGTGAATGGTAGAAATGCCATCAGCTGGGAAGAAAAGTTTGAATTCGACCTTGAATATGTGGATAACATTTCATTTCTTACCGATATCAAGATCATACTAAAGACCGTGACAAAAGTCTTAAAAAGAGCAGGAATCAGTGCACAGGAATCTGTGACAATGTATGCCTTTCAGGGAACAAAGAAAGACCAGTTTTCCAAATACAAGAAAGCAGGACACTTAAAGATTTTATTTTCAAGCGTGGCAGATCAGGTCGAATTTATCGATACCTTCCGCTATGCTGCCGGCAGATTAGGGGTGAAAGTAACATTTGTCGGCTGTGATCATTCACTGGAAGCACCAGCATTATATCGCTGCCATAAGCACTATCAGATTCCACAGCCAGGGGAAGAAGGTTATGTCACAGAACTCTTACATATTTGTAAACAGGAGAAGATCGGTCTGCTCATTCCAAGAACAGAAGAAGATGTCTTTATCCTGTCACAAAGAACCAGTGAATTTGAAGCTGTTGGAACAGAAGTTCTCATTGCAAATGAAGAATTAGCTCTGCTGTGCAGCAACAAACGTTGGACAGCTCGTTTCTTTGAAGAATGTGGTCTTAACGCACCACAGGTCGTAAGCAGTGCCAATGACTATACACAAGGATTCCCAGCAATGTTTGCAGTATTGGATGAGATGGATAATCTGGAGAAAAGCATCATGATCCATGATGAACAAGAATTAAGTTTTCACGCATCAAAATACGAGAATTATATGATACGTCCATTTTTAAATGGGAAGATGTATGAGATCGATGTATTCTGCAATCTAGACGGAAGCCCGGTTTACATCACGCCAAGAGCAAAGGAAGAAGTCGAGGGAAAAGAAAGTGCAAGATACAGAGTTGTAAGAGATCACAAGATCGTAGAAGAAGCAAAGAAAGTGATAAAGAAATTAAGGCCATCCGGATGGATGACGATCTTTATGCTTCGTGAAGAACATACAGACAAAGATTATTTTATCCGAATGGAACCATGGTATCATCAGGCAAGCACCGTATCGATCAAGGCAGGAGCCGATGCACCATATGCAGCACTCTCCATGATGTTAGGTGAGCCAATGGAATACAAAGAGGATGCAGCCGATGACAATGTCATTTTCACAAGATTTGAAAAAAGCGTATGTTTAAATACAAGAGAAGAACCGATCGTAGAGATTCATGATTTTAAAGATCTGTATCATTTAGACGAAGGAATTGGTTCGGTGATTTTTGATCTGGATGACACATTATACTCAGAGAAAGATTATGTACGAAGTAGTTTCCGAGTGGTAGAACGAATGCTTCCAGAAGTGAACAATATCTTTAATAAGTTATGTGCAGTACTGGAAAAAGGGCAGCCGCCACTGGAAACGGTATTAAAAGATGCAGGAATGTATTCGGATGAATTATTATTAAAATGCAGAGAAGCCATCAGGGACCATAAACCAGAGATTTCATTGTATGAAGGAGTCAAAGAATTATTCTTTGAACTACACACGCAAAAGCGAAGTATCGGGATCTTGATCGATGGAACACCAAAAGTACAGCGAGCCAAGATAGAAGCCCTGGGGTTAGATAAAATGGCAGACGAGATACTGATCACAGACGAACTTGCAGGACATGGAAATGTCATGGAATTCAGGAAACCAAATGATCTTCCATTTCTGATCATGAGAAAACGATTAGAAATACCATGCAGGAACATGGCATTTGTCGGAGATGATATCGAGAAAGATTTTATTGCACCGAAAGCATTAGGAATGGAATGCTATTGGAAGAAGAATGAGGATGGGTTATATGAGTAAAGAACCAAAGATAAAACCAATCGTGATCGTTGGAGCCGGTGGTATGGGAAGAGATACTCAGTGGCTGATCGAACGGATCAACGAAGAAGAACCAACATATGAGATTCTTGGATACATAGACGATGGAATCCAGCAAGGCAGCATCATAGATGGCTATCCGATTCTTGGAGGAATGAAATACCTCGAAGAATACGACAAAGAACAAAAACTTGCCGTCGCCTTCGCTATAGGCAATGCAAAAGTCCGTGAAAAACTCGTTTTAAAATGTCTGCCAAATCCAAACTTATGGTATCCTAATCTGATCGATCCATCCGTGATCACATCACAAAGAGTGCATCTAGGACAAGGAAATATCATTTGTACATCCGTTATTATGACAACGAATATAGAGATTGGTAATTTTAACCTGATCTGCAACCGAAGTATTGTCGGGCATGATGATGAGATTGGAGATTATAATACCCTGTATCCGGGAGTTTTACTGTCAGGAGATGTCCATTTAAAGACTGAGACAGAGATCGGCACAGGAAGCCAGATCATACAAGGACTGCATATCACAGACGAAGTGATCATGGGAGCAGGAAGTACAGTGATCGAAGACATCAACGAAGCAGGAACTTATGTTGGAGTACCAGTGAGAAGAGTAAACGATGAAGAATAAGAAGATATTAATTTTAGCAAACCTAGACGTAGGATTATACAAATTCAGAAAAGCACTGATCAAAAAGCTCATAGATCAAGGAAATGAAGTCTATATATCCCTGCCAAAAGGAATGTTAGTACAGAATTTAAAAGAAATGGGATGTCATTTTATCGAAACACCGGTAGATCGAAGAGGGATCAATCCAGCAACAGATTTTAAACTGATGATGAGATACTTTAACATCTTAGGCAAGATAAAGCCAGACCTTGTGATCACTTACACGATCAAACCAAACATCTACGGAGGGATCGCAGCAAGATTCAAAAGAATTCCATATGCAGTCAATATCACAGGATTAGGAACTGCATTTCAGAATGAAAATATGATCAAGAAACTCGTCGTATTTTTATATAAACTATCCTGCAAAAAGGCAAAAACAATCTTCTTTGAAAATGAAGGAAATAAGCAGGTGTTTATAGAAAATAATATTATCAAAGAATCCAGATCATGCACCCTCCCAGGAGCAGGGATCGACCTTGATGAATACAAGATGACACCATACCCAGAAGAATCAAGAAATATCCGATTCTTGTTTATCGGACGTGTGATGAAAGAAAAAGGAGTCGAAGAACTGTTCAAAGCAGCAAAGAACATTAAGAAGATCTACCCAGAAGTATCGTTTGATATCGTAGGACCAATGGAAGATGATTACAAGGAACGAATCCAGTCATTGGTCAGAAATGGGATCATTTATTATTATGGCTATCAGGAAGACGTCAAACCATTCATTAAGAAATGTGACTGCTTTGTATTACCGTCGTATCATGAAGGCATGGCAAATACACTGCTAGAATGTGGAGCGATGGGAAGACCACTGATCACTAGCAGGATTCATGGGTGTATGGAAGCTGTAAGAGATGGCGAGAATGGGTATCTGGTGGATGTGAAGGATGTTAAGGGATTGGAAGAGAAGATGATGGAATTTATTGAACTTTCCTATGAAGAGAAGAAACAGATGGGAGAGAAGTCACGGAAGGTGATGGAGGAGAGGTTTGATAAAAGAGATGTTGTTGATAGGACGATTTTGACATTAGATCAAGCAAAAAACTTTAACTAGATAAAGTACTGAATTAGTTTAAGATGAGTTTAAAATAAGTCCAAGATTAGTTATAAATAAGTCTGAAATTAGCGTAATAAGGGAAATAAAGAGTATGGTAGAAGAAAAAAGGAAGCAAATTACATTGTCAGTTATTATGCCAGTGTATAATGGAGAACAATATTTAAATTATAGTATTCAAAGTGTATTAAATCAGACGTATAAGGATTATGAACTTATTTTAGTGGATGATGGAAGTACAGATCATAGTTTAGAAATCTGCGAAAAATATCAATCAAAAGATAAGAGGATTCGTGTGATCAGTCAAGAAAATAAAGGAATCAGTGGTGCTAGGAATGCAGGAATTGATATAGCAACTGGAGAATATATAACCTTTATGGACAGCGATGATGTTATTCAGTCTAAAATGTACGAAATCATGTTAAATCATATGGTATCAGATGGATTAGATTTAATTATGTGTGGGGCTGTTAGAACAGAAAATTATCATCTTGAAGAATTAGAAAAAGATTGTGAAGTATGTTGTTTGACAAAAAAAGATTTATATGAAGGAATGTTTTCAAACTCTGAAACAGACTGGAAGTATATGGTTGTATGGAATAAAATTTATAAAACAGATATTGTGAAAAGGATAAAGTTTGAATCATCAGGAACAGAAGATACGGTTTTTAATTGTCAATATTTTAAAGATGCGAAATATGCTAAATTAGTAAAACAGGATTTATACCATTGGATTCAAAGAAGTGATTCTGTAAGTCATTCAGAATATGGAACTCGTGATTATAATGTGTTAAAAGATTATTACTGGATGGAACAATATATTCAACAATATGAGGGACAATATGTTCAATATCCGTTGATAAAAATATATAAATTCATCTTTAATTCAAGGTATAGAGCAAGAAATACAGAATTTAAAAATCAAGTTACTTATCTCATCAAGGAAAATAATAAAAAACTAGAAGAAAGTTTTTATAAAAATGAGAAAATAGACAAAAAAATTAAAATTTTATTTACAATATTTTATCATATTCCAGCAACTTATAATATGTTTCGATGGATCAATGAAAAGAGGGTAAGATAGATGAAAAAGAAGATTGTGTATGTATTACATGGATTGGCAGCAGGAGGAACAGAAGCTTTTGTACTCAATGTTGTATCACATTTAGATCGAAAAAAATATGATATAACATTTATCTTAGCATTAGACAATAATGGGAAGACTCACCAGTTCCATGAAGATAAAGTGTTAGAGCAGGGAATCAAAATTTATAGAACCTGTGATCTGGATGGAATCAAAAAATGGAAATTACATTATGAAAAATTAAAAAAACTTTTAATAGAGAAAGGACCATTTGATGTGATTCATTGTAATATGGATTTGTTTAATGGGATAAATTTAATGGCAGCAAAGAAAGCAGGAATTCCTGTTAGAATCTGTCATTCACATAATTCAGAGAGTCAATATAGTACGTCATTTTTGAAGAAAATCATGTCTAGGACATATAGAATATTTATGAGAAAAATGATTTATAAATATTCAACAAACATGCTTGGATGTTCAGAATTAGCGAATGATTATTTATATGGGGAAAATTGGAAAAATGATGCTCGATGCAAAGTGTTATATAATGGAATAGATTTAAAAAAATTTAGATTTCATGATAAAATAAAAGAAACAGAACGAAAAAACATAATGACAATTGGACGTTTTGGTGAACAGAAGAACCCATTTTTTCTTTTAGAAATTTTAATAGAGTTGTTAAATATAAGAAAGGATATTAATTTTTCATGGGTTGGGGATGGAGAACTGAGAAAACCTATAGAAGAGAGGGTGAAGGAAGAACATTTAGAAAAACATATTCATTTTCTTGGCAGAAGAGAAGATATCCCAGAATTATTGCAACAAAATGACTTCTTTCTTTTTCCATCATTATTTGAAGGATTGCCAATAACATTGATAGAAGCTCAGGCAAGTGGATTAGAATGTTTTATTTCAGATACGATCACAAAAGAAGTAAATGTGGGATTATGCCAATATTTATCATTAGAAAAAACTGCAAAAGAATGGGCTGTGTATATATCAGAGCAGTTAGACAATAGAGATAAAAAAGGCTATGATGCTAAATTACTAGATCAGTTTGATATTAAAAATACAGTGAGAAGGTTAGAAGAAATATATGGTTAAAATATCAATTATCGTACCATGCTACAATACAAAATTATATATAGAACAATGTATGAGAAGCCTCATGCAACAAACATTAAAAGATATCGAAATTATTTGTATTGATGGATCTTCAAACGATGGGTCTTATGAAATATTAAAACAATTTGAAAGAGAAGATTCTAGGATCAAAATCTTTTCAAAAACAAATGAAGGGGTATCACTTAGTAGAAATTATGGAATAAGTAAAGCAAAAGGAAAATATCTGATGTTTGTAGATGCGGATGATTGGATTGACGTAGATACTTGTGAGATTACATATAATAAAGCAGAAGAACAACAAGCAGATCTTGTAATGTGGAGTTATATTCGTGAATTTAAAGAAAATTTTTTGCCAAAAGATATTTTTGAGGAAGAAGAAAAAATATTTCAAGGAGACTCGATTAAACAATTACACCGTCGATTTTTTGGACTGCTTGGAGAAGAACTTGCACAGGTGGAAAATGCAGATGCATTGTGTCCGGTATGGGGAAAATTATATCGAAGAGATGTCATTGAAGATAATGGAATAGCATTTACAGATATTCGAGAAATAGGTACATATGAAGATGGATTATTTAATTTAGAAGTATTTGAACATCTTCATAAAGTGGTATATATGCAAAAGTATTTTTATCATTATAGAAAATATAATGAGAATTCAATTACATCTCAATATAAAGAGAAATTATTTGATCAATGGAATCATATGTATGATCTGATGTTTAAATATATAAAAGACAAACATTTAGATAAAAGTTATGTGACAGCAGTAAACAATAGAATATGCCTTGGAATTTTAGGACAAGGATTGAATCTGATGGAAAGCGATAAAAAGCAGAAGAATCGAGAAATCAAGAAAATATTATCAACAAAAAGATATCGAGAAGCATATCAGCAGTTTGAACTAAAGTATTTTCCGATTCACTGGAAGATATTTTATTGGTTTGCGAAACATAATATGGCATGTGGAGTGTATGCAATGCTGATTTGTATTCAGAAGATGATAGGGAGATAGAAGTTATGGAACCAGTAAGGGTGTTAAATTTATTTACGATCATGAATCGTGGTGGAGCAGAAACCATGGTCATGAATTATTATCGAAAAATAAATAGAGCGAAAGTACAATTCGATTTTCTTGTTCATCGGGAAGAAGAAGGTGCGTATGAACAAGAAATAAAAGATCTAGGTGGAAGAATTTATCGTATGCCGCCAATGTATCCTCAAAACTTTTCTTTGTATAAAAAAAAGATTCGAGAATTTTTTGAAGAACATAAAGAATATAAGATTATTCATTCACATATGTCGGAATTGGGATATTTTGCACTAAGAGAAGCAACAAGACAAGAAATTCCAGTAAGAATCTGTCATGCACATAATGCACCACATGGTTTTGAGTGGAAAATGATCGTACGTAACTATTTTAAGAAGAGAATGATGCCATATCTTACACATATGTTTATGTGTGGGAAAGAATCTGGTGACTGGTTGTTTGGGAAAGAAAATGAAGATAAATTTATTCAGTTGAATAATGCGATAGATGCTGAAAGATTTCGATATGATAGCAAAAAAGAAGAAGCAATTCGAAAAGAATTGAATCTAGAAAATAAATTTGTAGTTGGACATGTAGGACGGTTTTTTAAACAAAAAAATCACCAATTTTTGATAGAAATTTTTAAAGAAATACAAACAAAAAAAGAAAATGCAATTTTATTATTAGTAGGAACAGGAGAATTAAAAGAAGAAATACAAAATCAAGTGAAAGAATTAGGATTAGAAGAACAAGTCAGATTTCTGGGTGTCAGATCTGATGTGGATCAGATCATGAAATGCTTTGATGTATTTTTATTTCCATCTTTGTTTGAAGGGTTACCAGTAACAATGGTAGAAGCTCAGGCAGCAGGTGATTTATGTATTATCTCAGATACGATTCCAAGAGAATGTTGTATTACAGAAAATGTAAGGATATATTCATTGGAAAAAGATGCAAAGGCATGGAGTGATTTTGTGATTTCAGAAAGTACAGATTACAAAAAGAAAGATATGTATGAAGAAATTGTAAAAGCAGGATTTGATATTAAACAAAATGCAAAGTGGTTGGAGGAATTTTACGTCAATGCAGCAAAAAGTTAAACTAACAGTATTCACACCGGCATACAATCGGGCACATACATTAGGGCGATGCTATGAAAGTATGTTAAAACAAAAATGTAAAGATTTTAAATGGCTAATTATAGATGATGGATCGACAGATAATACAAAAGAACTTGTAGATTCATGGTTGAATAAAGATAACGGATTTGAAATTATTTATAAATATAAAAAAAATGGAGGAATGCATACAGCACATAATCTGGCATACGAATTGATAGATACAGAATTAAATGTATGTATTGATTCAGATGATCGTCTTTCAGAGAATGCAATAGAGAAAATCATTGATTTTTGGAATGAAAATGGAAGTGAAAAATATGCAGGAATTATTGGCTTGGATGATGATTTGGATGGAAATATTATAGGAGAAAAATTTCTAGAAAATTTGAAAGAAACTACCTTGTCTGGTTACTACAGAAATGGAGGAAAAGGCGATAAAAAGCTTGTATATCGTACAAGTATAATGAAACAATACCCTCCATATCCAGTATTTGAAGGAGAAAGATATGTTTCATTAGGATATAAATATTTATTATGTGATCAAGATTATAAGTTATTGGTTTTAAACGATGTGCTTTGTGATGTAGAATATCAATTAGATGGATCAAGCTACAATATGCTACGTCAATATTATAATAATCCAAAAGGGTTTGCATTTATTCGTAAGATTGATATGAGATATAATAAAACATGGAAGGAAAATTTAAAAACATGTATTCATTATGTTTCAAGCAGTTTGATAGCACATAATAAGCATTTTATTAAGGAATCTCCGAAAAAGGGAATGACAATATTAGCAATTCCAGCAGGAATTTTGTTGACAGGATATATTAAACATAATGTGAGAAAATAGAAGTAGGTGATATAAATGACAGTATGGTGGATAACTTTGGCATCGTCTTATCTATTATGTCTGGTAGCAGGGATGAATGCAAAGACAGTATATTCAAATGGATATTATACAAAAAAATATAATAAATTCTTTTCTTTTATGTCAGTAGCAATATTAGTTCTTGTTGCAGGACTAAGAAGTGGAATAGGAGATACACCCACATATATACAAGGATATAAAACGGATGCTCCTTCAACAATAGCAGGATCGATTAAACTCCTGTTTAGTGGAAAAAAGGATGCAGGATTCTATTTTTATCAGGGAATATTAAAATCAATTGTAAATAATCCAAATGTTTTTATTTTTGTAACATCATTAATAACGATTGTATTAATTTTTATTACGTATTATAAATATTCACAACTGTTAGAACTATCAGTATTTTTATTTATTACAACAGGGTGCTACCTAGTTACTATGAATGGAATCAGACAGTATCTGGCATCTGCAATTTTATTTTTTTGTTTTCCATTAATACATGAAAGAAAATGGTACATATATATACCGGTTGTATTGATATGTTCGACGATTCATAAATCTGCATTGGTATTTATTATATTGTATTTTATTGTAGATCAGCCAGCTTGGGGACATACAACAAAATGGATATTATTTATAGGAATCGCATTGTTTGTGACATATCCAGTATCAGGACCAATGATGGCTAAATTGCTAGGAGAAACTCAATATGGTGAGTATAAGAATGTCTTAGTTTCAACAGGTGCAGGAGCGAATATGATCAGAGTTATGGTAATGGCTGTACCAATTGTTTTATCATATTTAGGAAGAGATTTTCTTAAGGGAAGAGAAAGATATTATAATATTATTGTTAATTTTTCGGTGATAAATCTGATTTTTATTTTATTAGCAACGAAATTTTGGATTTATGCACGATTTAATATGTACTTTTCGGTATATATGATTATTTTGATAACGTGGTGTGTGAGATATATGTTTGATGAGAGAAATACGAAACTTATGTATTTAATGTGTCTTGGGTTATATTTTGTATACTATTATTATGAAATGCATATTAGCTTAGGATTTGGAGCAGGATATCATCATTTTATACAAGCAGTAGGAATAGGATTATAAAAAATGAAGAAGATTTTTATTGCATCTCATTGTATGGAGCTAGGAGGTGCAGAACGGAGTTTATTAGGTATATTAAATTCAATTGATTATAAAAATTATGAGGTAGACTTATTTTTATATCGACATACTGGTGAATTATTGAAGTATATTCCAGAAGAAGTAAACTTGTTGCCAGAAGATAAACAAATGTCTATGTTGGCAATTCCTTTTTCTAATGTTATAAAAAAAGGACAATTTTCTATGGCATGGGGAAGATATAAAGGAAAGCGGAAAGCATTAGAATTTGACAAAGAGAATGTGAATGGACAAGAAAGCATGGTAATGTTGGAATATAGTCATAAATATACAATACCATGTGTGAAAAGAACAATTAATAAGACTTATGATCTTGCAATTAGTTTTTTAACACCTCATTATTATGTAGCAGAGAAAATAGATGCAAAAGTTAAATTAGCATGGATACATACGGATTATTCAAATTACCTTTTAGATGTAAAATCAGAATTACAGATGTGGAGTCGTTATGATTACATTGCGTCAATTTCTCCAAAGTGTACCGAAGGATTTTTAAAGGTATTTCCAGAATTGAAAGATAAGATTATTGAAATATCAAATATAAATGCAGAACATTTAATCAGAATGCAGTCTAAAGAAAAGATTACAGATGATATGCAAGTAAAATCAGGGGAAATCTGTTTGTGTTCTATTGGAAGATTTGCATATGCAAAGAATTTTGATCATATTCCAGCAATTGCAAAAAAAATAAAAGAAAAAAATATCAATTTTAAATGGTTTATTATTGGATATGGTGGAGATGAACAATTGATTCATGACAAAATCAAAGAGTCAGGAATGGAAGATGAAGTAATTATTCTTGGGAAAAAAGCAAATCCATATCCATATATCAAAAAATGTGATATTTACATACAGCCATCAAGATATGAGGGAAAGGCAGTAACAGTTCTAGAGGCACAAATGCTTGGAAAGCCTGTGGTGATTACAGATTTTCCATCTTCAGATAGCCAGCTAGAAGATGGAATAGATGGAGTGATTGTGCCATTAGATGATTCGGGATGTGCAGATGGAATTGTCGAAGTTATACAGGATAGAGAATTGAGAATAAAACTGGTAGAAAACTGTCAAAAAAGAGATTATAGCAGTAAAGATGAAGTGAAAAAGTTATATAAATTAATGGGGGACTGATAAAATGGCAATACCCAAAATTGTACATTATTGTTGGTTTGGAGGGAAAGAGAAACCAGACAGTGTAAAAAAATGTATTGAAAGTTGGAAAAAATTTCTTCCAGATTATCAATTGATGGAATGGAACGAAGACAATTTCAATATTGAAAAATTAAAATACACAAAAGAAGCATATGCAGAAGGAAAGTATGCATTTGTTAGTGATGTTGCAAGAATTGAAGCATTATATCAATATGGTGGTATTTATATGGATACGGATGTTGAAGTACTAAAATCATTTAATTCATTATTAAATACTAGATGCATACTTGGAATGGAAGAAAAAGAATATGTTGCGACAAGTTTTATGGCATTTGAGAAAGGTCATCCTTTAGTAAAAGAATTTTTAAAGTTATATGAGAATATTAGGTTTTTAGATGAAAATGGTCAGATAAATACAGGTACGAATGTAACAAAATTAACGAATATGTTAATGGAAAAAGGATTTGTGCAAGAAAATCATTACCAGGAGCTAGAAGAAGGAATTAAGATTTATCCAAAAGATTTTTTTTCACCATATGACTATATTAATTGTCATTATAACATTACAGAAAACAGTTATTGTGTTCATCATTTTGCAGTATCATGGATGTCAAAAAAAGAGCAGGTAAAAAAAAGAATTAAGAAACAGTTATCAAAAATTCTAGGTCCAAAGAAAATGAATAAGATTAGGGAGAAAATAAAAGGGTGAAAAAGAGAGTTTTATTTGTCATTGAAAGTCTATCAGGTGGTGGAGCTGAAAAAGTTCTTAGCACAATTGTAAAAAATATTGATAAAACAAAATTTGATATTACTGTTTTGACAGTGGTAAAAATAGGCGTTTATGTAGAAGAAGTAGAAAAATATTGTACACTTATTTCAATGCTTCCAGAATATGAAAAATTAACAAATCCAATTGATAAAATAAAGTATAAAGTGGATTATAGGAAGATTTATAAAGAAGATTGTGCAAAAATTTATAAAAAATATGTGAAGAATGTATATGACGTTGAAATAGCATTTGTAGAAGGTTTTGTAACAAAATTAGTAGCAAATTCAACAAATAAATATTCAAAAAAATATGCGTGGATTCATACAGATATGATTAAGAATAATCATGCAGATGACAATTATTCTAATTTTGAGGAGCATAAGAAAATTTATAGCAAATTTGATACAATTTTTGCTGTATCAGAATATGTAAAAGAAGTATTTGGTGAAAAGTTTGGAAATGAATTTAAGGAAAAGACAAAGATTCAATATAATCCAGTGGATTCACAGGAAATTGAAAAATTGGCACAGAAACCTATCAACGATCAATATGAAAAGCAAGTCAAATTTATTGCAATTGGAAGATTTGTGGAAGCAAAAGGGTTTGACAGATTAGTTTCTAGTGCCTATAAGCTTCATAAAGAAGGATATGAATTTGAAGTCTGGATTTTGGGACAAGGAGAAGGGAAAAACGATATCGGGCAATATATCAAAGAAAATCAAATGCAGGATTATTTTAAATTAAAAGGATTTCAAGAAAATCCATATCCATATATTCAAGCAGCAGATGCTTTAATATGTTCATCAAGAGCAGAAGGATTCAGCACAGTGGCAACAGAAGCTTTGATTTTAAATAAACCAATTTTTACAACAGATTGTTCAGGTATGAGAGAACTATTTGGAGAATATCAGTGCGGGATCATCTGTGAGAATTCAGAAGATGGAATTTATGATATGCTGCATAACGTATTAGAACAAGCAGATTTCAGCCCATATATAGATTACTGTAAGATCAGGGCAAAAGATTTTACAATCAGAAAGAGAATGTCAGAGATAGAAGGGATATTAAATGCATAAGAAAAAAGTTTTATTTATGATAAATAGTATGTACGGTGGCGGTGCAGAAAAAATATTTCAGACATTATTAAACAATTTGGAACCAAGTAAATATGATATTACAGTATATTCTGTAAATCAGTGTAAGATTGATCATAAGTATTATCCAGAAAATATAAAATATAAATATATTTTTGGTGGAATCGATGAGAGCACAGGACAAATTTCAAAGATTATTACGAAGATAAAAAATAAGATTAACTTAAGGCGATATGAAAAAGATAGTCCAGAAACTTTTTATAAGCGATTTATAAAAGAAAAATATGATGTAGAGGTGGCATTTATAGAAGGATACGCTACAAAGATCATATCAGGTTCAAATAATAAAGATAGTAAAAAGATAGCCTGGGTACATATTGATCTAATGGAAAATCCATGGACAGAGGTTGCTTATCATAGTCTAGAAGAAGAAAAAGAATGTTATCAAAAATATGATAATATCTTAGGTGTTTCAGAAGAAGTAGTAAAAGCATTTGAAAAGCGAATGGATATAAGTGATACAGTGAGTGTACAGTACAATCCAGTAGATGATATAGAAATCAACCAAAAAGCCACAATGGATGATATAGAATATCCATCAAATATCAAAAATTTTGTTACGATAGGTCGCTTGGTAGATCAGAAAGGGTATGACAGATTATTACATGTAGTAAATGAATTAAAAGACCACTTTAAATTTTGTATTAGAATTTTAGGAGAAGGAAGCGACAGAGAAAAATTAGAAGATTATATCAAGAAGAATCATCTGGAAAATTATGTAGAATTATTAGGATTTCAGAATAATCCATATCCATATATCAAAGCAGCAGATGCATTTATATGTTCATCCAGATCAGAAGGTTTTAGTACAGTTGCAACAGAAGCGATGATTTTACAAAAACCGATTTTCACTACAGATTGTGCAGGAATGAAGGAATTATTTGGAGAATATAATTGTGGAATGATCTGTAAAAATTCAGAGGATGGATTAAAAAGAATGTTGGAAGAAGTTTTTGCAAAAGAAAATTTTGACGAGTATCAGCAAGATATCAAGAAAAGATCAGAATTTTTTAAGCTAGAACGAAGAATGAAGGAAATAAGTGACATTATAGATTAAAAATCAGTGGGAGAAAAGAATGACAGAACGTTCAAGGACAGAATATTCAATTGTCAATATAGCGGCAAGTATGGGAGGATATGCATTAAATATCATCTTAAGTTTTATTTGTCGAATTGTATTTGCACATCAATTGAGTGCAGACTATTTAGGGGTGAATGGCTTATTTGGAAATATCCTTTCAATGTTATCATTGACAGAGTTAGGAATTGGAACTGCAATGATTTATGCATTGTACAGGCCAGTTGCACAGAAAGATGAAAAAAAGATTGCTTCATATATGAGAGTTTATGGTACGGCATATAAGGCAATTGGATGTGTTGTAGGAATTTTAGGTTTAGCATTAATTCCAGTATTAAAATTTATTATTAATGAACCGCCAAATATTCATGAAAACATATATTTTCTATATGTATTATTTTTGTTTAGTACAGCTAGCGGCTATTTTTTCAGTTATCGCTGTTCTATTTTTATGGCGAATCAAAGAAATTATATTGTTGTTGCGATGAATTATATGGTTGTGATCGTGCAGAATATTGCTCAGATTATAGCATTAGTTCTTACGCATAATTACATTGTTTATCTTGTATTGCAGGTAGTTTTTACATTTTTAAGTAATGCGTTGATCTCAAGAAAAGCAGCGAAAGATTATCCATATATCACAGATAAAGAAGCACCAAAACTTGAAAAAGCAGAGATTTGGGATTTGGTTAAAAATATAAAAGCATTAACAGTAACAAAGTTAAGTGGAATTCTGGTAAATAATACAGATAATATTGTAATCACTTATTTTAAAGGTTTGATCGCAACTGGATTAGTATCCAATTATACATTATTGATCAATATGCTGACATCTTTGGTAACGCAAGTCTTTACAAGTATTACAGCGAGTGTTGGAAATTTGAATGCAGTAGGGGATGAAGAACAGAAATACAGCATTTTTAATACTTTAAATTTAGCAAATTTCTGGATATATGGCTGGGTATTTGTAGGAATCATAGTACTTGCAAATGATGTGATCGCATTTTGCTTTGGAAAAAATTATATTATGCCTGAAACAATACCTATTATTTTAGCTATTAATTTTTATATGTTAGGGATGCAAAATATTGTAGGAATTTATAAGAGTACAATGGGGTTATTCAAATATGGTCAGTATATATTGCTTTCTACAGCAGTATTAAACTTAATAGGAGATGTTGTTTTAGGAAAACAATACGGAATTCTAGGAATCTTTGTGGCAACAGCGGTTGCAAGATTATTTACAAATACATGGTATGAACCATATGTTATTTATAAGCATGGATTTAAACGTAAGTTTAAAGAGTACATATTGAAATATGTTTGGTTTGCTATTTCTCTAATCATTGCAACGATTGCAACATATATGCTTTGTCAGTTGGTAAAAATGACTTTATTTGTGCAGATTATCATTAAGGGTATCATTTGTATCTTAGTACCAAACTTAATCTTTATTGTAATGATGCATCGAATGCCAGAGTTTAAAGCATTGTTGGAATTAGTACAGAGAGTTCTACAAAAAATCAAAGGACTATTACATATTGCTTAAATAGTGACGAGAGAGGAGATACCAATGAAATTTTCTATTATTGTACCCGTATATAATGTCGAGAAATATTTACCACGCTGTCTGGACTCAGTTTTAGATCAGGAGTTCGATGATTATGAGATCATCGCAGTAGATGATGAATCACCAGATAATTCGATTGATATTTTAAATGAGTATCAAAAGAAAACAGAAAAATTAAAAATAATCCGCCAGAAAAATAAAGGATTAGGCGGAGCAAGAAATACAGGAATCAAAGAGGCGGCAGGAGAATATCTTATTTTTCTGGATAGTGATGATTACATATCACCAAAAATGTTATCATCTTTAAATGAATATCTAAAGAAAGAAGATCTAGATATATTGGCATTTGATTGTGAACGTGTGACAGAATCCGGGCAGACAATTGAGAAAGTCAGTGTAAAAGATTATCAGGATCAATATACATCATTAAACGCAAAGCAATATCTTCTGTTTGAACCAACATCTTGTGTAAAAACATACAGAAGAACTTTATATACAGAGCATAGAATTGAATTTCCTGAAAAGTTATGGTATGAAGATTTAGCAACAACCTTAAAATTATCTGCATATGCGACAAAAATTGGTTATTTAAAAGAAGTTTTTTATTATTATGTGCAACAGCCAAACAGTATCACACATAGTACAAATACAGAAAGAATGATGGAGATTATTACAGCATATGATAGTGTGATTCAATTTTATAAACAGAATGATAAGTTTGAAGAATTTTACACAGAATTAGAATGGAATTGCGCATTGCATGTATTATATTATTCAGCATTTCGATTATTGATGGCTGGTATGAATTTAAAACAGATGAAACAGCTATATCAGTATAGTAAGCAAATATTTCCGAATTTAGAAAATAATCAATATGTGAAAATGAAAAAGGATCAATATCACATGATGAATTTGATTATTGATAAGCATTATTTTAGATTTTATTTAAAAACTGGATTTTGGACCAAATGTTATAATTTATTAAAAAGATTTAGGGGAAAATAATGAGTATAAAAGAGAAGATATATGCAGTATGTGTGGAAAATAAATTATTAAAAAAAATATACATATCCATATCATATATAAAATGGAAGATTTATTACAAGATAAACCTGGTTAATCCGATCAAGAAATATAAAAAGAGTACAAAAAATCCAGTTTTTTTAATCTTTACACCAGAACATGCAAATTTAGGGGATCATGCGATCGCTTATGCAGAAAGCATTCTGCTAAAGAAAGCAGGAATCAATTATTATGAGATTACAGGAAAGAAACTATATGAATTGGAACAATATGGATATTTGTCAATTTTGAATCATGCAACAATATTAATCAATGGTGGAGGAAATCTTGGAATTTTATGGCCATTGATCGAAAAAATGAATCGAGCGATTATCATACAGAATCCCGATTCTAAAATTTATGTATTTCCGAATAGTATTTTTTATGGAAATGATGACTATGCACGAAAAGAGTTTGAAACTTCAAAAAAAATATATAACAGCCATAGGAACTTACATTTATGTGCAAGAGAAAGAATTTCATACGATATTATGAAAGATGCATACAAAAGTGTTGAATTAGTTCCGGATATGGTATTTACATTAAATGAAAGCCATAACACTTTAGAAAGAAATGGGTGTCTATGGTGTATGAGAAATGATGTAGAGCGAACATTAACTGATGAGCAAGAAGGTAAGTTAAAACAGCAATTAGTAGATATCTATGGAGACAATATTAAAGAATCCAATACGGTTTTATCTTATGATGTATCCGTGGAGAAGAGAGAAGAAGAATTAAAACGCAAATTTAATGAATTCAAATCAGCTAAATTAGTAGTTACGGATAGACTTCACGGAATGGTATTCGCAGCAATTACAGGAACAAATTGTATCGTGATCAATAGCAAAAGTCCCAAAATGAAGGGATGTTATGAGTGGATTAAAGATTTGGATTATATTGCTTTTATTGATGATGTTGAAAATATTGATAAAATTATTGATAATTTTCCAGATTATCCACATGAGTATGATAATAAAGAGTTTGTGAAAGCAATCGATAAGATGATATCTCAAATTGTTGTTTAGAGGGGTTAATAGTTAAATAACCATAAGCGACGTTACTTGGAAAGGAAAAGAATTATGTTAATGAAAGTTTATTTATGGTTTAGAAAGAATATATTGAAAATTGATGATCGTTCTCAGTTAGAAATAGCAATTGAGAATGGACTTAAGATAGGGAAGAATCATAATATTCAGGATCAAGTTATATTAGATTGGAGTCATTGTTGGCTCATTGAGATTGGAGATAATGTTACAATTGCACCAAGAGTTTATATTTTATGTCATGATGCAAGTACTAAAAATACATTAGGTTATACAAAGATTGGAAGGGTAAGAATAGGAAATAATGTATTTATTGGTGCTAATACAACAATATTACCAGGAGTAACAATAGGCGATAACGTAATAATAGGGGCGAATGGTGTTGTTACAAAAGATATACCAGAGAATAGTGTAGCTATAGGAAATCCGTGTCGAGTTATTAAAGAATATAATAATTACATGTATGAAAATAAAAAAATAATGGATAATGTACCAGTGTTTGATGAAAAATATATTATAGGAAATATTGATGAAAAAAGAAAACGTGAAATGAGAGAAAAATTAGAAAAAACAATAGGATTTGTCAAATAATAAACAATAGAGATTAAAAATGAGTTTAAAAGATAAAAAAGAAACAAGTTCCATCAAGCTTAAGAAAATATAAGGTCCTAGGGAACTTAAGAATTTAGTAATCGAATGTTGCAATTGCCAAATATTATGGAGTGAAGAAAATTATTAGAGCAGATAAGGATTAAAATTTATTGGAGATAAATATGTTAACAAAAAAAGATGCAAAAATGGCACAAGGATTAGCAATTATAGGAATGGTGGCATTACATTTATTTTGTAGAATTGATAATCTTCCATATAATGTGCATATATTTTTAGGGGGAAGACCATTAATTTATTATATAGGATTATTTGGAGATTTTTGTGTTCCTATTTATTGTTTTTGCAGTGGGTATGCACAACAAATTATGTATGAAAAAGAACATAAAATTGGAGAAGGAATAAAACGACTTCCTAAATTTATTATGCATTTTTGGATGATTGTTATTCTTTTTTCAGTGATTGGAATTTGGTATCATAGTCCAGATATTCCTAAAACGATCAGTGATTTTATGGGGAATATGTTACTGTACAAGATGTCATATAATGGAGCATGGTGGTTTGTATTAACTTATATTTGGTTAGTTTTATTATATCCAATAATGAAGTGGTTTGCAGATAAATTGAATCCTGTAATATTGATTTGTATTAGTGGCATTTTATATATAATTTTTTATTATTTTGAGATTATTTGTACTTTAAATATTTCCAATTCCATTGTAGCATGGATTTGGAATCAGTTATGTTTGATTGGAAGATCACAATTTGCATTTATCTTGGGAATAATATGGTGTAAATATTTGGTTATAGATAAAATAAGAAATTTTTATATGAAAATCAAAATGAAAAATCTATGTTTGCTAATCTGTGTAGCAATAACTTTTATTTTTCATTGCTTTGTACAATCATTAATTGTTGCTCCAATTACAGGTATGATAGTATTAATGTGTTTTCATTTATGGGATAAACCAGAGTGGATGGAAAAATTATTTTTATTGTTAGGAAAACATTCAACAAATATATGGTTGATACATATGTTTTTTTATTTGGTACTATTTAAAAATTTTATTTTCAGATTAAAAGAACCAGCTTTAATATTTGTAGGAATGCTCGTTCTTTGTATAGTTATATCTATATTGATAAATCAGATAGAAAAGTTAATTGTAGATGGAGTAAAGTCCTGTAAATTTTAGAATCAGACGTAGGAGATATACACAGCTTAAGCCACAGGAGATAGGATAAAGATCTTGTATTGAATTGCTATGGAAAAATTAATCGAATATGTATATCAAAAAAATCGGTATGTATCTTTCAAATTTGCCAGATTCTGTGGAAAATAACTGGAAAAGTGTATTAAAAGAACAATTATGGCTTAGCAAGGAAGCAGAAGAGCTAGTTCAACATAATTTGAAAATTAATCGTTCGAGTCAAATATTTGGGTTGTATCATAAAGTGTTTTCACGCAAGAAAATTCCAAGAGAATTTACAGATATAAATTATGAAGAACTAGTGGATAAGATGATTTGTGTTACATTTGATTATGCTTATGATGATATACCATTAGGTGGAATGGATACAAATTGTTTTGATGGAAGGATTTGTGAAGATTGAACCGCTCCCCGTCAAGTAGACAATTGAAAAAATATAAATTTTTCCTGCCAGTAGAAATTTATCTGCTGGCAGTTTTTATGCAGCTTGCAAGTAAATTTCGTGTTTTTCCATTGGCGTTAAAATTCCGAGATTCCTTTGCAAGCGTTTACTGTCTTGTGCATCCGTTGTTAGAATACTTGATAGTTGATTTTATATTAAGTTTACGGCAAATGCGTAGCACACGTTTATCGTTTACATCAATACCATGATATCGTTCCAGATCATCTCTGATCCTTCGATAGCCTTTATCCGGTGAGTCTGTATGAATCTTTTCTATCTCGTCGGCAATAAACTTATTCTTTTGTTCACTTTTAGGAATTTCTCTGTGTAGCCATTTATAATAAGCTGCTCTAGAAACATTACCAAGTTTACAAAGTGCAGTGATTGGATGGATAATTATGTTCTTTGTGTTCTTCTTTGATTACCTGATATATATGTTCATGACGGACCAGGCTTAGCCTCGCCTCCTCTCTATTTCTTCGAGTTTTTTTAAAAAAGATGCCTCCATTTCAGCACGTTCTTCAAAGGTTGTTTTTCTTCCTTTGGTCATGATAATGCTTCCTCCTGTTCCAGAAGATTTTAATTCTTCATGACCATTATACTTCTTTATCCAAGTTTGTAACTTACCTTTTGAATGGATTCCATATTTTTTGCAGATATCATCTTGAGAACCATAGCCTGCTAAATAATCTAAGACTGCTTGATGTTTCAATTCTTTGGAATATTTTTTATTCCCTTTCAATGTAAATGCATTTGCTCCTATAGATTCATAGTTTCGAATCCATTGTTGGACAGATGCGAGACTTACATCAAACATATGGGCAATTCGTTGTTGGCTTTCTTTTCCATCCAGATATAGATTTACAGCATATATCTTATTCTCAACAGATACTTTTCTTTTAGACATAAAATATGCTCCCTCCTAAGTGACAAGTTTTTATTATTTCACTTGTCTACCTGGAAGGGAGCATATCAATCATTATGTGACAGCCTTGCTAAATTTTCGATTTAAACAAACAATTTCACGATTCGTGTCTTATTCAGCACAAAAATAGAAGCATCCATAAACAGATGAGCCAGCAAAGTACTGATGATTACGCCATTTGAAGTTAATAAGAAATCCGTATAGAATCCATACCAGCAGATAAATCCTGAATAAATTCCCATTAAAACTAATAAAGGGAAATTCTGCATGACACCAGATAAAGAATCCTTAATATCCTCAATGGTGGAATCAAAATAAACAAAACGTCCGATCGCAAGCATAACAAAATAAAAAATTAAAGAGTCATAATTTGAATCATTATAAATAAACTTAATATATAGCAGGATCAGAATGATATAAAATGCAGAGATTAATCTTACAGATGCTTTCTGCTTGGATGATATAACTTTCAGGTGGACAAAGATACGGTCAAACCAGAAAGTCAGGAATACAGAGCATACTAAAAATGCAAGCAGTAAAATGTCCTGATATTTATGCCAGTATAAGGCTGCCTGTGGAATCCTTTCATCAAGTACATAATATAGAGAAAGGAAGATAAGCACCGAAGTACTGGAAAATACCATCTCATAAAAACTTTCAATCCGGCTTAGAACTTTAGTTTTGTGGGTTTCATTAATTTGTGCCAGTTCTTGGGGCGTTGGATTTTTTGCATTGATCTTATAATGTTTTTGTAATTTGGCGGCAATTAAAACGATCGCAAGGACAATGATCAGTCCGATCAGTGATACGATCAGAAATCCGCCGGCATTTTGTGCGTTAAAATAGTGAGTAACGTAATATTTTGATTGTTCCATGTTATATACCTTCTTTTGATAAATCATTCATATTAAATCTAAGGATTTATTTTAGCACGATATTTTGATTTTTCAACTGATAAATGGTCTTAATCATAAAGAATTCACAAAATCATAAGAAAGACAAAAGAATTTTACTGATATACTTGTGAGCATAGATACGCCGATGGTATAATATAAAGAGTACATTTTTGAAAGCAGTGAAGACTTTAGATGAAAAAGATATTAAAGATAACGGGTATACTATTAATGATTTTTATTTTATTTATAGTGATAGAAGTCGTTATTTCATACAAATGTTTAACAGTTAAGAATTACAATATAGAATCAGACAAGATCAAGGAGAACGTAAAGGTTGTTCTGGTATCAGATCTTCATTATGGTACATTTGGAGAGAATAATAAACGTCTGGTCAGCAAGATCAAAGAATGCAAGCCGGATCTTATTCTTTTTGATGGAGATATGATCAATGAAGAGAGTAAGAATCTTCAAACAGTAATCACTCTTGTGAAGAGACTAAAGGAGACTGCACCGGTTTACTATGCTTTGGGCAATCATGAGATGGGATATCTTGATCGTAAGACTTCAGATTTATATGGAGAATTAAAGAAAGCTGGAGCAGTAGTTTTGGAGAAAAACTATGAAGATATCAAAGTGAAGAATCATACGATCCGTATCGGAGGTTTGTATGAATATGCTTTCGCAGTCGATGGACAAGGAAAGATGTCTAAGAAAGATATGAATTCTGGATTAAGAGATTTTCTGATGGATTTTGAAGACACGAAGGCATTTAAGATCATGATGTCACACAGACCAGATAGTTTTATCTTTGGACAGGCAGCAGACACATGGAAGATTGATCTTGTGGTAAGTGGACATGCACATGGAGGGCAGGTGATCCTTCCTGGCATGGGAGGTTTGTATGGTGCAGATCAGGGATGGTTTCCAAAGTATGTTGATGGAATTCATCATTTTAGGACAGTTAAGAATATGATCGTTACAAGAGGATTAGGAAGTGACAAAGAGAAACTCCCGAGATTCAATAATATACCAGAGATCGTAGTGATCGATCTTAAGAAATAACATATCAAAGGAAAGTGTGGCAGATTATGAATGCGACAAATGTATTTTTAGACATATTAAAAAGTGCAATAACACAGACAGAATGTGATAACCTCGACGGGCTTGATACGGATGTATGGATCCGGGTTTATGATATCAGTCAGAAACAGCAGCTTTCACCATTGATCTATCAGCAGATTTTTTCTAATCCGTCTTTTTTGGAAAGTGATCCGGAATTTCAGAATTTCTGGAAGATGGATACGATCGATCAGGCAGGTAATCAGGTTCGAAAGAGTATTTTATTTTTGATGTTATCTGATAAGATGCGTCAGAATGGTCTGACACCATTGGTAGTGAAAGGAATTGTCTGCAGGAATCTATATCCAAATCCTGACTTAAGAACGTCGAATGATGAAGATCTGTTTATACCGAGAGAACAGTTTCAGAAGATGGACGAGTTCTTGAGAAATGAAGGATTTATGAGAGATGAATTGATTGAAGGCAAAGACTATCAGGAAGTTCCATATAAGAATCTGTCCAATGGGTTATATCTGGAGCTGCATATGAATCTGTTTGCACAGGAGTCTGGTGCGTATGGACATTTTAATGAGTTGTTTGCAGATGCTTTTGATACATGCATAGAGACAGAGATTCAGGGAAGCAAGGTACTTACGCTCAATGTCAGAGAACATTTCCTGTATCTGGTATGCCACAGCCTCAAACATTTTCTTCACAGTGGATTTGGAATCAGACAGGCGTGTGATATGATTTATTTTGCAAAGAATTATCATGATCAGTTTGACTGGGAAGAGATAAGAAGTGTGATGCGGGAATATCATATGGAAGCATTTGCAATGAACGTGCTTGATATTGGTGTTTGTTATCTTGGAATCTCATGGGAAGAGATGGGACTTACGAAGCCGTCCGATATAGATATTGACTGTACAGCATTGCTTGATGATATGCTGGATGGTGGTATTTTTGGACAGAATGATATGAATCGCGTACATAGTGCGAATATTACACTGAATGCGGCAGAACATGAAAAGGCGAGTGCCGCTTCCGGTATTGCGGCATCCTTATTCCCTGATAAGGAATATATGAAGACAAACTATGATTATGCGAGAAAATATCCGTTTTTGTTACCAGTAGCATATATACAAAGAATTTTAAAATATCTGCTAAAACGTAAGAAATCAGGACAGAATACGGGAGAGAAAAGCAGTACACAGATTGGCATGGAGAGAGTGAAACTGCTTGAAAAATATAAGATTGTAGACAAATAAATATATATAATGAAAAGAGGTGATTCCTCATGCTGGATCAGGAGAAATTTTTTAACACATACAAAGTACAGGAAGCATTTGAGGATTCTGGACTTTCCTGGGATACGCTTGAGAAGATTTATGATGACTATAAGAGCCGCCTGCCAGAGATGAAAAAGATGGCAGATCATTTACAGGAAGAAATATCAAAAGAGATAGATTTTCATGTACATTCAATTCATAACAGATGTAAGAATCCTGAACATCTCATTGAGAAGATTATAAGGAAAGTTGGAGTTGAGAAACGTCAAAAATATAAAAGTATTAATGAAAAGAATTATTTAAGGATCGTACGTGATCTGATGGGAGTCAGGATTTTGATCTTATCCAAAGAAGAATGGCGTACAGTGCATGATTTTTTATTAAAGGTTGACGAAGATCCCCGATATGATATCTGTATGGCAGAGATGCCAAGAGCTTATATTCGTTATGGGGACCGTGATATTTTTAATTATACGATCCATAAAGAGTATACAGATAAGGGATACCGTTCCCAACATTATATTTTTAAGTATAAAGAATATTATTTTGAAGTACAGGTTCGTACGATCGCAGAAGAAGTTTATGCGGAGTTTGACCATTATGTAAAATACCCATATCGAGAGAATAATCATTTTCTTAAACGCTATACAAGCGTAGTGGCAGAATTGTTAAATTCTGTGGATGAGATTATTTCCACATGTTTTCAGTTTGGAGAAGAAGGCTGGTTCGATATGGAGAAATATTTTGCACAGGACAGTTACAATGATCTTGAGCGAATGTCAAAAGAACCACATAAGAGAGAACAAGAGCAGATTCCAAGAGCCAAAGATGGTGTAATTGATGCTGGGAGCTATATGAACCGGATGATCTTAAGAAAGGGATAAAACCAGATGGAGAGATATGATGACGGATTCGCAGAGGAAAGACAGCGGATCGAACGATTGGTGGAAGAAATCATTGCCGGAGAACACAAAATCGATAAACTGCCAAACTCATCAGCCGGATTTACCGGTGCGGCACAGGCAGAGTATTTTTCAAAGGCAAGATATCATTTAGAATCGGATGTAAATAATCTGATCGTAAATCATAAACAGCAACTGGATGAACTACAACTGTTAAAGATGATAAAGGAGCCCAAATGATAGAACATAATTTATTTGAGATGGAGAATTACAGAGAGCTGATTGATGAGGTTGGAGTGGACAAGTTCCGGGAACGATTTGAGGAATTACAGAAAACAGCAATGGAATTTATTGAGATTGCTGGATTTTCTGACGTAGCTTACTGTAATGAACGAATTTTAATGCAGGTGATCCTTGATTATTTTATGGATGTGATGCGTTTAAAAGAATTTCACAGTATTGAGCGTATCCGCACAGAGAAATTGTTTGCATATACAATCTCATGGATCGTTAAGAGAAAACCAATCCAGTTTCGGGAATACTCTGATCAGGAAAGGGATATTTTTGTAAATGAACGATTTGCAGCATATCTGTTGATCAATGAATGCCTGATGTGTGGCAGCAAGCATTTTGTGAAGGAAGCTTACGCGGAGAAGTTGGTGGAATATACAGAGATGCTGTTATATTATTTCAAATACCGACAGTGTGATCCAAAGACATTAGAACTTTTGATCGAGTCGTTTAAGATGGGCGGATTAGTACATTAAGAAGATTAACAGATAACAAAAGCAGTAAAATGAGGTCTTTGATGGGAATCCTTGTTTTTGATGTGGGAACTTCAAGCATGCGGGGTGTATTGATGAATGAGCAGGCAGATATTCTATGCCAGTTTCAGGAAAAATACCACCCTGATTTTCATTTATCGATTTATGTGACACAGAATCCTGAGATATGGAGAAGTGTATTATATGATATTGCGAAGAACATTCAGATATGGTGTGAGGAACATGGACACAAAGTTGAGATGATTTCATTGACGGCACAGAGAACATCAATGATACCAGTAGATCGGGATGGAAATGCATTATGTGATGCTGTGATGTGGCAGGATAAGAGGAATATCAAGACATGTATGAGACTTGCTGGGTACGATGGAGACATTATACGAAGAAGTGGAACGATGGTAAATCCTGTTTTTGCAGGGAGCAAGATGGCATGGCTTCATGAAAATGAACCAGAAATATATGACAGATCCTATAAGCTTTTTGTGGTAGCTGATTATCTGTTTTATCATATGACAGGACAGATGAAGACAGACAGAACATATGCCAGCCGTTTCCATCTGATGAATCTGAGAACCGGACAGTGGGATAAACAATTGCTTGATATATTTGATGTGGAAGAGAGCAAGCTTTGTGAACTTATTGATCCTGGAGAACTTCATGGGTATACGAATGAGGCATTTTCAAAAGCATCCGGCATACCGACAGGAGTTCCCGTATATTCTGCTGGCGGTGACCAGCAGTGTAGCGCGCTTGGAATGGAAATTTACAAAGAAGGGGATCTTGAGGTGACAAGTGGAACCGGTGCATTTATCATCGGAATCACAGAAAAACTGCCACCGGTTATTTTAGGAAATCCGATCATTAATTATTCTGCGGTAAAAGGAAAATATATCGTAGAAGCAAGTATTCTTACATGTAGTGCTGCGTTTGACTGGTTTCGCAGGAATTTTTATAAAGAAGTTCAAGGGGATATTTATAAAAAGATTGATGAAGAAATCAATGAATCCCCGCCGGGAGCAAATGGTTGTATGCTGCTTCCGTTTTTTCAGGGAAGAGCAACGCCACAGTGGAATCCGCAGGCAACGGCATCATTTACCAATGTAACACTCAGTACGACAAGAGGAGATATGGCAAGAGCCTTGCTAGAAGGAATTGTCTATGAGATCCGCAATAATTTAGATATTGTGGAGGGACAGATTGGAAAGGCAGAGAAGATTCAGATAGGCGGCGGATTAAGTAAGAGTCAGGCATTCAATCAGATTCAGGCAGATGTCTATGGTAGAGAACTTGTACATTATGAGAAACGTGAATCAGGGATCATCGGTGCATGGGTGAATACAATGGTTGAAAGCGGAAAGGCATCTGGTTATGAGGAAGCCCTGAAATTGGCTGGACAAAAGGACGCATTAAAGATCTATGATCCAGTCATGGAGAATACAAAAAAATATCAGGACATTCGTGGAAAGATGAATCGTTTGTACCAGAAAATGTATTAAAATTTAATAATAATAATTATCAAAGAGAAGCAACTGATAGAGTGAATCTATGAGTTGCTTCTCTTTTTGTGCATTATGAACAAAATATACAATCTTGCACATATGTGCAGATGGATTGTATTTATGTAAGAACAATATATTTATGGATGTCAATGAAAAATACCCACTTTGCACATATGTGCAAAACATGAGAATTTGTTGCACAGATGTGCAGCGAATGATAAGATGTAAACAACTTAAGGAGATACACATAAAGCAGCATAGAAAATATGGAGAGTTAATTAGGAGGAAACAAATGAGTGAAGTAATCGAAGCAAGAAACATCAAATTGAATGTTGAAGCATCTGACTGGAGAGATTCCATGATCAAATCAGGACAGCTTTTAGTAGACAGTGAATACATCACAAAAGATTACATTGATCTGACGATCAAATGTGTGGAAGAAAACGGACCATACATTGTTATCATTCCAGGACTTGCACTATCACATTCAAGACCAGATGTCAGTGTTAAGAAAACAGGATTAAGCTTGATCACATTAAGCAAGCCAGTCTGTTTTGACTGTGACAATGATCCAGTAGACATTGTTCTTACTCTGGCAGCAACAGATGACACATTTCATCTTGAAAAACTTCAGTCCATGGCTGAATTTATCTCAGATGAAGATAACATCGAATTCATTAAGAATGCAAAGACAACTGAAGAAGTTGCCAAAGCGATCAATGAATTTGAACCTGAAGAGTAAGAAGGGAGAATAGAGGATGGAAATATTAAACACAGTATTTACTTTTGTATCCAATAACATTTTAACAAAAGCGGAGTTCTTCGTAGGACTGATCGTCTTAGTTGGATACATTTTATTAGGAAGAAAATGGTATGAAACATTAGCAGGTTTCTTAAAAGCAGTTGTAGGTTACATGATCTTAAACGTAGGTTCTGCCGGACTGATCAACACATTCCGACCAATCCTTGCAGGATTGAACCAGAAGTTCCATTTGAATGCGGTAGTAATTGACCCGTATTTTGGATTAAACGCAGTTAACGCAGCACTTGAAAACATTGGATTATCCGCAGCATGGACAATGACATCATTGTTAATGGCATTTATCTGGAACATCATCTTATTGATCTTCCGTAAAGCTACAAAACTTCGTACATTACTGTTAACTGGACATATCATGGTACAGCAGGCAACAACAGTAACATGGATCATATTCTTATTCATTCCAGGACTTCGTAGTATCTGGGGAGCCGTAGCAGTCGGAATCTTAGTCGGTACATACCAGGCAGTATTCTCTAACTTAACTGTTGAACCAACAGATCGTTTAACAGATGGTGAAGGTGGATTCGCAATCGGACATCAGCAGATGTTTGCAATTTGGTTAGCTGATAAGATCGCACCAAAGATCGGTAAAAAAGAGGATTCTATCGAGAATATCAAACTTCCAGGATTCTTACAGATGTTCAGTGACAACGTAGTATCCACATCAGTATTAATGTTCGTATTCTTCGGAATCATCATGTTAGTACTTGGTGAAGACTTCATGAGAAGCTTAGATGAGACATTCTCACAGACAACAGCATTTGGATTCTATATCTTCTCTAAAGCATTAAGCTTTACCGTTTACTTAAATGTATTACAGGCAGGTGTTCGTATGTTCGTAGCAGAACTTACAGAATCATTCAAAGGTATTTCAGACAAGCTGCTTCCAGGAGCAATCCCAGCAGTAGACTGTGCCGTAGCTTATGGATTCGCACCAGCAAACGCAGTAACAGTTGGTTTCTTCTGTGGAGCACTTGGACAGTTCTTAGCAATCGCAGGACTATTGATATTCCACTCACCAGTAATGATCATCGCAGGATTCGTACCACTGTTCTTTGATAACGCAAGTATCGCAGTATACGCAAACCACAGAGGTGGAGTTAAAGCAGCTATGATCTTACCATTTATCAGTGGAATCATTCAGGTATTAGGCGGAGCCGTTTGTGCATATGTCTTACAGTTAGTAGCATTCGGAGGATGGCATGGAAACTTCGACTTCTCAACAATTTTCCTTGTAATCTCTTATGTTGTGAAGTACTTAAAGGTACCTGGAGTTATCATTTGTGTATTAGCAATGTTAGTCATTCCTCAGATTCAGTATGCAAAATCTGATAAAGAGAAATATTTCACAGTAGGTCAGGAAGACGAAGACTACTAGAAATCAAAATTAGATAACAAAATATATTTAAACAACAAACAATCAGCCAAATTCAGGAGGTATTTATTATGAAAATCAAAGCAATCGCAGCATGTGGAAATGGAATGGGATCAAGCCAGATGATCAAAATGAAAATCAATAAAGTGTTCAAAAGATTAGGAATCGACGCAGAAATCGGACATATGAGTGTTGGAGAAGCAAAAGGTGTAGCAAATAACTACGATATGATCTTCGTATCTGAAACATTTACATCACAGTTCAGAGTAGGAAAAGATACAAAAGTTATAGGACTTAAGAACCTATTATCAGAAAAAGAAATCGAAGCAAAGATCAGAGAAGCATTAGATATGCCTGCAGAATAAACCGGGGTGAGATAGATGTACGATATCAAAAAAAGGCCATTAGGAATTTATGAAAAAGCTCTTCCAAATGATTTTACATGGCTTGAAAAAATGCAGGCTGCAAAGCAGGCAGGATTTGATTATATCGAGATTTCCATCGATGAATCTGATGAGAGATTAGCAAGACTTGACTGGAGTGATGAGCAGATCGAAGAAATTCGTTCTTATATGAAAGAGACAGGAATCATCATTCCAAGCATGTGCTTAAGCGGTCACAGAAGATTCCCGTTTGGAAGCAAGAACAAAGAAACAAGAGACAAGGCATTTGAGATCATGGAGAAAGCAATTCTTCTGTCACAGAAATTAGGAATCAGAGTGATTCAGCTTGCAACCTATGATGTGTATTATGAAGAATCCGATGATGAAACAAAAGCATTATTCTTAGAAGGAATGAAAAAGTCAGTAGAAATGGCAAGCCATGCAGGAGAGATCCTTGCAATGGAGATCATGGACACACCATTTGTTGGAACAATTCTTCGTGCAATGCACTATATCAAAGAAATTCGTTCTCCATACTTCAAGATTTATCCAGATATGGGAAATCTGACACAGTTCTCTGCGGATGTTGAAAGCGAATTTGAGCTTGGAATTGGTGAAACAGTAGCGATCCACGTCAAAGAGACAAATCCTGGAGTATTCAAATGTGTACCATTTGGAGAAGGAACGGTAAGATTCACAGATATCTTTAAGAAATTAAAGGATCTGAATTATACAGGAATGTTCCTGATTGAAATGTGGGCAGATAATTCTAAGAAACAAACAATGGAAGAAGCTGTAGAAGTTATCAAACAGGCTCGTCTGTTTGTAGAAGATAAGATGGAACAGGCAGGGCTCAAAGTTCCTGCATAAGGAGGAAATTATGTATCGAATGGTGGTAACGGATCTTGATGGGACACTGCTAAACAGCAAAAAACAGGTTTCTGACGGAAATGCGAAAGCAATTATGAAACTTAGTAATCATGATGTAGAGTTTGTTATGGCAACAGGAAGATCTGATGTTATGACAAAAGCATATACAAAACAACTGAAGAATACCAACATCGTGATCGGATGTGACGGAGCTGCCATTCGAAACATCAGAACAGGAGAGACACTGTATGAAAATTATTTAAGCAGTGAAATCTGTCACAAGGCATTTAAAATCTGTGAAAAATATGGTTTACAGTATTATGTCTTTGCAAAAGATGAACTAGTTTCTGACGATCCTCAAAATGAAAGATTTCTGATACATCAGAAGTTTAATAAGACAGTAGAGGGAGATGAACAGATACCAATGCAGATCGTTGATGACTTAAATGAATATGTAAATAATCATATTGTTTACAAGATCGTTGCAAGTCATAATGATACAAAATATTTAGATGAAGTAGCCGAAGTGGTCAAAAAAGAAACGGATGCAGATGCCATCCGTTCTGGGAAAAGGGTTCTTGCAATTAAGGCAAGAGGTGTTTCTAAAGCAGAGGCAATCAAAGAGCTTGCACGGATATTAGATATTTCTACCGAAGATATCATCGCATTTGGTGATGAAGTCAATGATATGGAAATGCTAAAACTGGTTGGACTAGGAATCGCAATGGAAAATGCAGATGATGTTGTGAAAGAAGCAGCAGACAGAGCTGCAGGAAACAATGATCAGGACGGTGTTGGAAAAGAATTACAAAAAATATTTGGAAATGCAGGAAAGTAAGGAAGGAGTTAAGAAGATGCTTGATGAATTAAAACAGCAAGTATATGAAGCAAATATGGAATTACCGGCAAAAGGACTGGTAACTTATACATGGGGAAATGTCAGTGGAATCGATAGAGAACGTGGTTTGTTTGTCATTAAGCCAAGTGGTGTAGACTATGAAAAACTAACACCAGATATGTTAGTTGTCGTAGATTTAAATGGAGAAAAAGTTGAGGGTGACTTAAATCCTTCTTCAGATACACCAACTCACGTTAAACTTTACAAAGCGTTTCCAGAAGTTGGGGGAATCGTTCATACACATTCTCCATGGGCAACATCCTGGGCACAGGCAGGAAGAAGCATTCCATGTTATGGAACAACACATGCAGATTATTTCTTCGGAGATATTCCATGTGCAAGAGCTTTAACAGCCGATGAGATCAATGGAGAATATGAAAAGAATACAGGGATTGTGATCGCAGAAACATTTAAAGATAAGAATCCAGTATATGTACCAGGTGTTTTATGCACAAACCATGGACCATTTTCATGGGGAGCTGATGCAGCAGAAGCAGTTCACAATGCAGTTGTTATGGAAGAAGTAGCTAAAATGGCATATCGCTGTGAACATCTGAA
Source organism: Anaerostipes amylophilus (assembly GCF_025567365.1). Lineage (NCBI taxonomy): Bacteria > Bacillati > Bacillota > Clostridia > Lachnospirales > Lachnospiraceae > Anaerostipes > Anaerostipes amylophilus. Next base: position 147,476 of record NZ_JAOQJG010000002.1, read on the forward strand.
AAAAGATATTGAAGAAGCACCACAGGTATTACAGGACAAACATTTCTTCAGAAAACATGGAGAAAACGCTTATTACGGAAATGACTTATAGGATATAGAGATAGAGCATTTTGGATAGAAAAGGAGATCAAAGTTATGAGTAAAATTAGTGAAATGACAAGAGAAAGCTGGATCGAAAGTACATTCCCAGAGTGGGGAACATGGTTAGTTGAAGATATTGAAAATGAAGTTGTAGCACCAGGAAATGTAGCAATGTGGTGGCTTGGATGTACAGGTGTATGGTTTAAAACACCAGCTGACACAAACATTACCATCGACTTATGGTGTGGAAATGGTAAACGTACACATGGTGATGGAAAAATGAAAGTCGGACATCAGATGGCAAATATGTGTGGTGGACGTGCAATGCAGCCGAACCTTCGTAATGTGCCATTTGTAATTGATCCATTTGCATTTAAGAAAGTTGATGCAGTATTAGCAACACATTATCATCAGGATCATATGTCTGCAGAATGGGCAGCACACGTGATCAACAGTGGAATGACAACAACTGATGAAAATGGAAAAGAGATTCCAGTACCATTCATCGGACCTAAAAAATCCGTAGAATTATGGCAGAAATGGGGAGTTCCAGCAGATCGTTGCATCACAGTAAAACCTGGAGATTCCATTAAGATCAAAGATATCGAGATCATCGCGTTAGATTCCTTTGATAGAACATGTATCGTAACAACAGACTCTACAGGTCCAGACAGAGAAGAATTAACAGGTGTATGCCCAACAGACATGGATGACAAAGCAGTTAACTACTTAGTTAAGACACCAGGTGGAAATATCTATCATTCTGGAGATTCTCACTTCTCTATCTACTTTGCAAAACATGGAAAAGATTACGATGTAGACGTAGCATTTGGATCTTTCGGAGAAAACCCAATCGGTATGCAGGATAAGATGACATCTGTAGATATTCTTCGTATGGCAGAAAACTTACAGTGCAAAGTTGTTGTACCTATTCACTGGGATGTATGGACAAACTTCCAGGCTGACTGTGCTGAGATCAAAGTATTATACAACTTCAAGAAAGATCGTAACGAATATAAATTCCATCCATTCTTCTGGCAAGTTGGAGGAAAATACACATATCCAGCAGACAAAGACAAAATTTACTATCATCACAGAAGAGGATTCGAAGATTGCTTTGAAGCACCACAGAATATCCCATTCCGTTCTTGCTTATAGGAAGAAGGTGGCATAATGAAAGTATCAAAGAAAGTTATCGGAAACTTGGAAAAATGCTATTCTGTTGCACCTTTAACTTACAAAGGAAAGAAACATATGCTCGTAGCAGCAGAAAAAGTAAATCAGTGCCGTTTATATGACCTTGAGGGAAATCAGGAAGAAGTCATCTGGGAAGGACCGGGAGGAACCATGTCAATGGTTCAGGTCCCTGGTTCCGACGGACAGTTTTTAGCAACACATAAATTTTACTCTCCAAATGATTCCAAAGAAGCAAAGATCATCTTAGCTTACCCAGAAGATGGAGAATGGAAAGTAAGAACACTGGCAGAACTTCCATTTGTACATCGTTTTGACATTATTTCAAGAAATGGAGTAAACTATGTGATCGCAGGTACCCTAAAATCTGGACATGAATACAAAGAAGACTGGAGAAGTCCAGGAAAGATTCAGGTATGTGTTCTTCCAGAAGATTTAAGTACCGTTGATGAAGAACATCCATTACAATTTGAAGTATTAAAAGAAGGTTTATTAAAGAATCATGGATACTGCAAAGCAGAAGTTGATGGTGTTTTAAGATCTTATGTTGCAGCAAATGAAGGTGTCTTTGAATGCACACCACCAGAATCTGCAGAAGGAACATGGGAGATTAAACAGGTCTTAGATGAAGCAAGCAGTGATATGGCATTTGCAGACTTCGACAACGATGGTGAGTTAGAAATGTTAACAATCTCACCATTCCACGGAGAAAAGATCAGCATTTTCAAGAAAACAGATGATGAATTTAAGAAAATTTATACTTATGAAAAAGAAGCTGAATTCGCTCATGGAATCTGGGGTGGAGAGATCAATGGTGTGAACGGAGTTTTGATTGGACACAGAAAAGGTGAGAGAAATCTCTTATTCTTCAGATGCACAGATGCTGAAAAATTAATATTTACAGCTGACCTTTTAGACAGTGATGTAGGACCAGCAAACGTACTTCATTACACAAACAATGGAGAAGATTATATTTTGTCTGCAAACAGAGAAATTGATGAAATTGCATTGTATAAAGTAGAAAAATAGAGATATTGTATACTGGACGCAAATTAACCAATGCGGTATAATAAAAATGCTTTGGATAAAGAATGGGAGGTGGAAAACAATGAAGGAATATGATTCACTTAGTGATAACGAAAAGCGCAACATGCTTGCCAGTGTTGCAAACCTCTATTATAATGCGGAAATGACTCAGAATCAGATTGCGGAACGTTTTTTTACCTCACGTTCTAAGATTTCAAGAATGTTAAAAGAGGCAAGACAACTTGGAATCGTAGAAATCAAGATTTTAGAGCCATGGGATCGTAATATAGAGCTGGAACAGGAATTTATGAGAAGATTCGCACTCAAAGATGTACGAGTGATCTCAACAAAAGAAAGCAATGACACGATGGTTCTGCAGAAACTTGGAGAAGTAGCGGCTTATTATCTTGATAATCTGTTAAATGACAATATGATTCTTGGAATTTCATGGGGAAATACTATGTATCATACAGTCAAAGCAGTAAAGACCAGCAAGAATATTCCAATCACAGTTGTACCGATCATGGGAGCAGCGAATGTAAGAACACCAGAGAGAGATTCCTTGGATCTTTCCAAAGAACTTGCTTATGCATATGGTGGAACATATCATTATATTTACGCACCATTGTTCGTAAACTCAGAAGAAGTCAGAGATAGTCTTGAACAAGAACCAAACATCAAAGGATGTCTTGAATTAGCAAAGAATGCAGATATCATTCTTACAAGTGTTGGTTCCATTGTTTATAAGAGTTGGAAATCATATTTAAGTACAAGAGATTTATATAATCTTGAGAAGAAAGGTGCGATCGGACATATCGGAGGACATTTCTATGATATGGAAGGTAATGAAGTCGTAACCCCATTTGTCAATAAGATGATCGGACTTGGAATCGAAGATATTAAAAACACAGAGAATGTCATCTGTGTCGCAGGACTTGAGATGAAAGCCGAAGCAATTCTTGGAGCTGTGAGAGGCGGATATATTAACACACTGATCACAGACGAAGAGGCAGCGAAGGCAGTACTTGAATTATGTAAGTAAAATACTGATTTGACGCGATGCATTGGAATTTTGCCATATTTTGAACAAAATTCCAATGCATCGCGTTCAGTTGCTTATTTATTTTTTATCATATACTCGAAATTTACAGTTGGCCAACCACCACACAATTAAAATTTATTTAAATTTCGGTTTATCATATGTAAACGTAGCATTAGAAGCATAAACAGATCTAAATTGACTATACATGATATATCCGATCTGTTTCGCATAAGCAGGGTCGGTTGCATATTCATGCCACAGATTTGAACTATTTGGATGATAGCGGAATTTGTATAAAGTGTTCTGGTTATGTGCCTTATTATGAATATACTGTTCACTTACATACTGAGCGGCACCATAAATGGCTTTGTCTACACTTGTCCATTTATGGTAGTAAGCATAACTGAATCCGCAAAGCTGAGGAGCACTGTCATAGGCTTTGATACCATATAAGTTATACACTTTCTGTTTGGAAATTTTTGAAGTAATGTATTTTCCATTGACAGTTTTAAATCCAGTAACTTTTCCAGTGCTGTCTTTTACGACCGACTTTCCAGAAACAACAGAGGTTACTGATTTACCTTGTGATAAAACACTCTGTCCATAACCTGTTTCAAGAATTGTCTGACACAGCAGATATACAGGATCAATGTTGTATTTCTTTGCAGCTGCAATCAGTACATTTCCTTTATTCTTTAATACACTGCCTGATTTTAATTTTTTGTTTAATAAGTTGTTATAAGCTGTAGCATTTACTGGGCGGTATGTATTTAGACGAAGAAACTGATAATTGTGTGTAGCATCTTTCGCCGGATTGATATAAGTTGTATAAGTAGATGTAGAAATACTCTTGCCGCCATAAGCTGGATGCTGTTTCTTTTCAGCTGTTACATATGCGGATAACGTTTTCGCATAATTTGTATATACAGTTGTAGTTTTTGCGGCAGAGCCTGTTGCCGCAGGTTTTGATTGAGCAGTAGTTGCCGCACTTGAGCTGTTTGTCAAATAGCTCATAGAGACTCTGTGGGAAGAAGATGTATATCGGTAGGTCATTCCCAGTCCCTGAACGGTTTCTTTTGCAGGCATTAAGATAATTGTGCTTCCAGTAGAGTAATATTTTACCTTTGTAGGTGCAACACTAAATGTCTTTTTTGCCCCATTTAAATAGTAAGTACGTTTTCCAGAATAAGCAGTCAGTGTTTTCTTACCATATTTCAGAACGATCTTACCAGTCTTTGATGAATAAGAACGTTTTACTTTTGGCCCCTGTTTTACAAGATAGTAATAATAAGGTACCATATTAGTATTGCTGATCTGTATTCCGGCATATTTGCTGGAAAGTTTCTTGTTTTTATAGTCAAATGTTAATTGAGTTCCAGTATAGTAACGGGTTTTACCGTTATAACCAATCTTCATGGTTGCTGCATTTGCATTATGGATAGGAATAGTAGTTGCTGTACATCCAATTGTCAAGGCAGCAGCAAGAAGTTTCTTGTAATTTACCATAATATCCTCCTTTTATATACTTTCTAAGAATACCACAAATTTCATGGAAGCTCAATAAAAATGTAATAAAATTGTAATAAAAACAAAATGATACAGATTGACAAAAGAAAAGAACTTTGATATTATGAAACAAACACTTTAGCATGGTAGCGTGCTGATTGAATAAAATGTATGAAGGAGCGATAAATTATGAAAAAGTTTTTAGTCGGGTTATTAACAGTCGCACTTGCAGCATCTATGCTCGTAGGATGCGGAAAGAAAGAAGAGAAAACAAAGACAGATAACTCATTGAAAGATGTCCAGTCTAAGAAAGAATTAGTTCTTGGACTTGATTCATCCTTTCCACCAATGGGATTTACAGATAAGAAAGATAATATTGTAGGATTTGATATCGACCTTGCAAAAGAAGTAACAAAGAGAATGGGAATCAAATTAAAATTACAGCCAATCAACTGGAATTCCAAAGAACAGGAACTTAATACAGAGAAAGTTGACTGTTTATGGAATGGTGTTACATACAGCAAAGCCAGAGCAAAAGAAATGTTATGTTCAGAATCTTACATGGATAACCATCAGGTACTGATCGTACCAGCAAACAGTAAGATCAAATCTTTAAAAGACATTACAAAAGATACAGAAGTTGGAATTCAGTCAGGATCTACAGCAGCTGATGCAGCAGATAGTGTAAAAGAATTAAAGAATTCAAAGATCAAACTGTTACCAGACAATGTTCAGATTTTAAATGATTTAGGACACGGATTAGATGCGGCTGTTATGGATGAAGTTGTTGCAAAATACTACACAAAGAAAGATGCTGGTAAATATAAAGTATTAGAAGACAGTGTAGCAAAAGAAAAATATGTCATTGGATTCAGAAAAGATGACAAAGCACTTTGCAACGAAGTTGTAAAACAGTTAAAAGCAATGGCAAAAGATGGTACATTAAAGAAGATAAGCGAAAAATGGTTTGATGATGACATCACAACAATCAAATAATTAAAGAAATAAATTTTAAGGAAGAAAGGGCTTTCGTGCTAAAGCCCTTTTTCCATTTGTAAAAGCGTTATAAAGGAAATAACCCGTCCCTTATAAATATAGATAAAAATAAGTAACATAGGAGTAGAAGATTATGGATGGAACACAAAGTTTTCCAGAAATTGTAAAGTTATTAATTGAAAATGGTCTGCAATCTACATTGATCTTATTCTTTCTGACTTTGATTTTTGGACTGATTCTTGGTATGATAATTGCTAAAGGAAGAATGTCAAAGCTTCTGATCATTCAGATGCCAATTCGATTTTTCCTATTGATCATGAGAGGAACACCACTGATCCTGCAGTTATATGGATTCTATTTTGGACTATATTATATCGCAGGATTAAGCCTTGATCGTATGACAGCGGCGGTTATCGGTTTTTCTTTAAATTACGCAGCATATTTTGCTGAGATTTATCGAAGTGGTATTCAGGCAATTCCAAAAGGTCAGTATGAAGCAGCGAAAGTATTAGGATTTAATAAGACACAGACATTCTTTAAGATCATTTTGCCGCAGGTTGTAAAGATCATCACACCATCGCTTGGAAGTGAGTGTATGACACTGGTTAAGGATACATCCTTAGCTCATGTTATCGGTGTTATGGAGATTTATGTTGTGGCAACCAACCAGATGGCACGAAGCCGTGGAATGATCTACCTTGTTGTAGCAGGTATTTTCTACCTGATCATGAATGCCATTGTATCGAAAGTATTCTCAGTTATTGAGAAAAGAATGAACTATTATCGTTAGGGGGAAAGAAGATGAGTATTTTATCCGTTAAAAACTTAGAGAAGAAATTCGGAGATCTTACCGTATTGAAAGATATTTCCTTCGACATCAATGACGGCGAGATCATTTCGATCATTGGATCATCAGGATCAGGAAAATCAACATTACTGCGTTGTATGAATCAGTTAGAGACGATCACATCTGGAACGATCACAATCGATGGAAAGACATTGGTTGAGACCAAGAATGGGACACCAGTTTACGCAGGCAAAGATGTGTTGAAAGAAATTTTAATGGAAACAGGATTTGTATTCCAGAACTTTAATCTGTTTCCACATTATAGTGTTTTAAGAAATGTAATGGAGGCCCCTGTATGTGTTGCAGGAGTTCCTAAGAAACAGGCAGAAGAAAAGGCAATGGAGCTGTTAAAGAAATTAGGTCTTGAGACAAAGGCAGATGCTTATCCATGTGAATTGTCTGGTGGACAGTCACAGCGAGTATCGATCGCAAGAGCATTAGCCTTAGAGCCAAAGATCTTATTCTTTGATGAGCCGACATCTGCACTCGATCCGGAGTTAACTGGAGAAGTATTAAAAGTTATCAAATCGCTGACAGATCTTCATATTACAATGGTGATCGTCACACATGAGATGGCTTTTGCAAAAGAAATTTCAGACAGGATCATTTTTATGGATAAAGGAGTCATCATTGAAGATGCATCTCCAGATGAGGTATTTAGTTCTGATAATGAAAGAACACGAGAATTCCTTGGAAAATACCATGATGTAAACTAGAAACGATAGCAATTGCTAGAAGGGAGAAAAAACGATGGTTAAAGATATGCCGAACAAGTTTTCAGAGGTAACCCCTGAGATTAAAGAACTGGCTAAGAAATGTAATAAGAAGATCGACGAAGAATTATTTGCAAAATATGACGTCAAAAGAGGTCTTCGTAAACGTAACGGTGAAGGTGTCCTTGCAGGATTAACTGACATTTCCATGATCAATGCTTATACAATGATCGACCGTGAAGTTGTACCGTGTGAAGGTAAATTATATTATCGGGGAATTGACATCGAAGATATCGTAAAGGGATTTATTGAAGAAGACCGTTTTGGATTCGAAGAGACAGCATATTTACTGTTGTTTGGAGAACTCCCTAATAAAGATGAGCTTAAACAGTTTGAAGGAATGCTTGGAGAATACAGACAGCTTCCTACAAACTTCGTAAGAGATATCATCATGAAAGCACCAAGCCGTGACATGATGAATACATTAGCACGAAGTGTCTTAACACTATTTTCATATGATGATAATGCAAGCGATATCTCACTGCCAAATGTACTGCGCCAGTGCATCCAGTTGATCGCACTATTCCCAGTACTTTCTGTGTACGCATATCAGGCATATAATCATTATGAAAGAGGAGAAAGTTTATTCATCCATCTTCCAGCCCCAGAATTGTCTACAGCAGAGAATATCCTGCATTTATTAAGACCAGACAGCAAATACACAAAACTGGAAGCAAAATTATTAGATATGGCGTTAGTACTTCACGCAGAGCATGGTGGAGGTAACAACTCTACATTTACAACACACGTTGTATCATCATCAGGAACCGATACATACTCAGCGATCGCAGCGGCTCTTTGCTCATTAAAAGGACCAAAACATGGTGGTGCAAACATCAAAGTTGTACAGATGTTTGACGACCTGAAAGCTAATGTAAAAGATTGGTCAAATGAAGATGAAATTCGTGAGTATTTGTTAAAACTGCTGAATAAAGAAGCATTTGATAAAGCAGGATTGATCTATGGTATGGGACACGCAGTTTACTCACTGTCTGACCCACGTTCCAAGATTTTATCACGCTTTGTAAAACAGCTTTCAGAAGAAAAAGGAAGAGAAGAAGAATATCATTTATATACAACTGTAGAACGTCTCGCAAAACAGGTCATCGGCGAGAAGAGAAAGATCTACAAAGGAGTCAGTGCAAACATCGACTTCTATAGTGGGTTTATCTACAGCATGTTAGGATTACCACATCAGTTATATACACCATTATTTGCAATCGCACGTATCGTTGGATGGTCTGCACATCGAATGGAAGAATTGACGAATGGTAATCGTATTATTCGTCCAGCTTATAAGGCTGTGGCACCACGGAAAGAATATACACCAATCAATGATCGTTAATTTCTGTCACATAAAACTGAAGTCTATCGAAATCACTATACAGAGTGTATGTTATAGGGTATTGGCTGATAAGTTTTGTATTCGTTAACGGAAGATTAAAGAGACTTATGAACACCGATTTGATGGGATGTTTGAAATACATTCTAACTTCATATATATCTTCTGTCTGAGAAAACCTCAGTTTAAAGCCAGTAACATTTTCCATACACACCCACTAGTGGTTTCGATTACGTAAATTATTTGAATATTATAAAAAGGGTTATCTGTCTGAGACGCACTCTCGCTCGACTCAGACAGATAACCCTTTTTATAATATTCCACCAATAACTTCCGTCATCAAACCAGCAAATTAAAATTTCACAACATTACATGCCTGTTTTCCGCGTGGTCCTTCTTCAATATCAAAACTTACCTGCTGTCCTTCTTCTAAAGTCTTAAATCCTTCACCCTGGATTGCAGAAAAATGTACAAACACATCATCTCCAGATTCCTGTGAAATAAATCCATAACCTTTTTCTGCATTAAACCATTTTACTGTACCATTACTCATCTGGGTACCTCTACTTTCTTATTAATAAAAAATACATGTAACTGTTAATGACAGCCATTTTAATAAAAATTCTTTATAAAAAAGAAAAAGTCCACGAACCATTACTTGTTTTATGCATTCATAGAAATAAATAAATGCATCCGTATCGGTCGTGAACATTAAAATCTATCAATAACAAAATTAATCATAGCACAATGATTTGACGATTACAAATATTTTTTTAAATCATTGATACTTTTTTCATGAAGGGAAATAAGCTTCTCACCAAAGTGTTTTGCTTCTTTTGAAGCGTCACAGTAGAGATGACTTTTTTGGATTGCCTTCACCATTCCCATCGTATATCCCTGAATGCACATTTCAGCAAGATGGCTGACATTTTTATCACTCATGGCTTTTAATTTTGTCATCCATTCAGAATAGGTTTTTAATAGATCATTTAATTCTTCAGTAGAATCTCCATTTGAAGTAATAGCGTCTTTTACAGAGTCTGATAAATTTTGATATGATTCCTCCTGCCCAACGATCAGAGCTTTAAAATCACAATCTGTTGTGATCTTACGAATTTCTGGGATTGTTTCTAAAACCATTGCAATGTTTTGATAAATACTGTTTAATAAATTTTCATTGTCCATAATTAAAACTCCTTTTTCTTATAGGATACCGAATATCGTAATTTCTATACATCAAGAGAATAAAATATGATAAAATGTCAGACAGAAAATGAAACATATATATCGTTTATATACAAAATATAAAGTACGATACAGGAGAAAAATAAGATGAGTAAAGAAAATTTTGAAAAGCAGATCAGAAAACGAATGAATGAATTAGAAAAGATAAATGCATATGGAGTGTTTAAGGAACTAAAAGGAAAGATCACGGGATTTGATTATGATACGAAAAGTCTTACAATGACCTATGAGGCAACAAAATTTCATGAAAATGCATTTGGTATTATGTTTGGTGGATCAATTGTAGGAATGTTTGATATTACATTTGGAACATTAACCGCAGGTTTAGGAGATTATAGTGTAGCACCGACTGTACAACTGTCTACAACATTTTTAAAAGGAATTCCAACAGGAGCAATTGTAAGAATTGAGGCAGAAGCAGTGTCTGCTGGTAAAACGATCATGAATTTTGTTGGAAAAGCATATGTAGAACAAGAGCTCATGGCAACTGCTAGTGGAACATTTATGACACCAAAGCCCTTTAAAAAATTTATAGAAGAATGATAAAAGTAACTGTAAAATAATTTTAATAGTGCCTGTTCACAAACAGTGAGCAGGCACTAAATTTTTTAGAAAGAAACTTCTTCAATTTTTTTTACAGCATCAAGGATCATATCAGGAGTTACTTCATAAGGCCATTTACGAACATCAATTCCAGACAAAGCCTTTGTGATCACAGCATCCATATCATCAAGCGTTGCATGAATATCTGCAAGCTTTACAGGGAATCCCATATTTTTAGAAAATTCATAGATCTTTTTAAATTCATCTTCCTGATGATCGACCTTTAATAAGATCAGGATACAATAAGCAACGATCTCGCCATGCAGATGTCCATGTTCTTCGGTAGATCTGCAAACGGTAAATCCATTATAGCATGCATGTGCAAGGCCCGTATTTAGATCAATACCTACAAGGTTTGATACAAAGCCAGTAGAAACAATAATTCCAAGAATAACTTCTTCTAAAGCTTTTCCTGGTCTGTGATTTTTACATTCTTCCAAAGCTTCTACACCATATTTTACTAATGGCTTTGCACACAGGTTACTGATCTGTACTCCCATAGAAGTACTGTGGTCTAATTCATCACCATCACCACGTGCACTTGTCGTACATTCATAAAATTTCGCCATTGTATCACCAATTCCAGCCCACAGATATTTTACAGGCGCATTGGCAATTACTTGTGTATTGATAAAGATCCATTCAGAAGGTTTTTCCTGAAAAGAATATTCACGAAGGGAACCATCTGGGTGATAGATGATACCAAGGGATGTGCAGGAAGCACAAGTAGAAGCAATCGTTGGAAATGTAAAGAATGGGCGTTTACTTTCCTGCGCTAATACTTTACAAGTATCAATCGCTTTTCCACCACCACAGGCAAAGATCATATCAGCATCAACGACTTCTTGATGAGAATTTAATTCATCAATATGCTCACGGCTTGCTTCACCACCATATTCGAAGACGCCTGTAATCGTAATCTTGCTGTCTTTGACGGCCTCTTTGATCAGATCAGCGGCAGCGGCTAAAGCACGCTTTCCACCGATGATCACAGCTTTTGTTCCGTATTTTTCACATACCATAGGGATGTCGGAATATGCGTCGGTTCCAATGGAGTAATTTGGGTAATATTTTCTCATAAGTGTTATAACTCCTTCTATTTTAATTGTTTTTATTATACTCCGGAAAGAATGTTTTGACAAATTTGATGGAAGTAGTAAAATAGCTTTATATGGGGTATTTTACATGGTACCTGAAAACTTAAGGTGGCAAGTAACATACTGAGCGTAAGTACTTTAACTAATAAGAACTTAAGATAATAGGGAACTTACGGAACGAACTAATACAAAAGGAAGGTAATATAAAATGGCAAAGATTGATATTATATCAGGATTTTTAGGGGCAGGTAAAACAACACTGATCCAGAAATTATTAAAAGAAGCATTAAAAGGAGAGAAAGTCGTACTGATCGAGAATGAATTTGGTGAGATCGGTATTGATGGTGGATTCTTAAAAGATGCAGGAATCGAAGTAACAGAGATGAATTCAGGATGTATCTGTTGTTCCTTAGTTGGAGACTTTGGAAGTGCATTAAAAGAAGTTGTAACACAGTATGATCCAGACCGTATCATCATTGAACCATCAGGAGTTGGTAAATTATCTGATGTGATCAAAGCGGTACAGGGTGTTGCAGAAGATGTTGATTTAGACTTAAACAGTTTTGTAACAGTTGCAGATGCAAAGAAATGCAAGATGTATATCAAAAACTTCGGTGAGTTCTACAATAATCAGGTAGAATATGCAGGATCTATCATTTTAAGCCGTACAGGAGATGTAGCAGAAGATAAGTTAAATGAAAGCGTAGCACTTCTTCGTGAACATAATGAAAAAGCAGCGATCATCACAACACCATGGGATGAACTTTCAGGAGAACAGATCTTAAAAGTTATGGAAGACGGAAATGATATGGCCAAAGAATTATTAGAAGAAGAGGAAATCTGCCCTGTATGCGGTGGACATCATGACCATGAACACGAACATGAGCATCATCATCATGATCATGACGAAGAATGCGGATGCGGATGCGGACACGATCATGAACACGAACATCATCATCACGATCATGACGAAGAATGCGGATGTGGATGCGGACATGACCATGATCATGATCATCATCACCACCATCATCATGCAGATGAAGTATTTACAAGCTGGGGTAAAGAAACACCTAAGAAATATAAGAAAGAAGAACTGGAAGAAATCTTACAGAAATTATCTAAAGATGACAGTTATGGCATGATCTTAAGGTCCAAAGGTATCTTACAGACAGAAGACGGATCATGGGTTCAGTTTGACCTTGTTCCAGGGGAATATGAAATCCGTGAAGGAAGTGCGGATTACACAGGAAGAATCTGTGTCATTGGATCTAAATTAAAAGAAGATGAATTAGAAGGTTTATTCTTTTAAATAACAGGAGGAAAAAAGATGTACGAAATACCGGCATACCTGGTATGGGGATTTTTAGAGAGTGGAAAATCCACATTGATTAAAGAAACATTAAGCCAGGATTATTTTAATGACGGCGAGAAAACAATGATCCTTACATTTGAAGAAGGAGAAGTCGAATATGACAAAGAAATGCTGGAGAAGACAAATTCTTTCGTGATCAATATTGAAAAAATAGAAGATTTTACAAAAGAATTTGTCAGAGCATGTCAGAGAAATTATTATCCAGATCGTGTTATGATCGAATACAATGGAATGTATTCCATTGATGATCTGATGGATGTGATCGATGAGACAGATCTTGAATTATATCAGGCGATCGTAACGGTTGATGCATCCACAGCTGATATGTATCTAAAGAACATGAAATCTTTATTTATGGAAATGTTTAAGATGGCAGATCTTGTCATTTTCAACCGCTGTGATGATAACACGAATATGGGAAGTTTCCGAAGAAGTATCAAAGCAGTTAATCCAAGAGCACAGGTAGGGTTCGAACGTGCCGATGGAAAAGAAATGGAACAGGATGAACTTCTTCCATATGATGTGAACGCAGAAGTGATCAAAGTCGAAGATGAAGATTATGGAATCTGGTATATTGATGCTATGGAACGTCCACAGGTTTATGAAGGAAAGACAGTGGAAATGCGAGTTCAGGTTCAGAGAAGTCCTAAGATGCCTCCAGGAATGATCATCCCTGGACGTAAAGCAATGACTTGCTGTGAAGATGATATGACATTTATCGGATATCTGTGTAGATTAAATCATACAAAATCTAAGACATTAAAGAGAATTCTCAATAATGAATGGGTTACATTAACAGCACAGATTCATTCAGAATACAACGAAGCATATGATAAGACAATGCCAATCCTGACAGCGATCCGTATTGAAAAATCAGAACCACCAAAAGAACAACTGGTATATTTCTAGATTTTAAAGTTAGGATAGGAAATAAAAATGCAGCGAAATTTAACAAAAGGACCGATTACGGTCAATTTATTACTTTTCGCCCTGCCATTAATGTTTGGAAATCTATTACAACAGCTGTACAATGTAGCAGACACCTGGGTTGTCGGAAGATACCTAGGTGCCAATGCATTTGCCGCCGCAGTGAAGATAGACTCCTTCGCATACATGCCAGTACAAGACTTCGGAAATGCATTTTCAACCTACGTGGCACAAAACTACGGGGCAAAGGAAGAAAAACGAATTAAAGGGAATCTGGATGTCAGTGCCGATAGGGTGGTTTTTGGCGGACATTATTGGAATTTTCTACTATTTTAAATCAAAATAATAGAAAAAGAAATTCCTTTTATTTTCCGCTAGCGAATATTCAACCAATAATTAACGTTATCAAACTCTAGAAACCTGCATAAACTGTAAAAACAACATTTACAGGGGGCTTTTCCATTGAAGAAATACATGGAAGAACGGGTTATTGAAAGTGCAACTTACATTATCGAGCACAATGCAACCGTCCGCCAGACAGCTAAGCAGTTTGGAGTCAGCAAAAGCACAGTACATAAGGATGTGACAGAACGATTAGAGATGATCAACAAAACACTTGCAAGACAAGCAAGGAAAGTGCTTGATATCAACAAATCGGAACGTCATATCCGGGGTGGGATGGCAACAAAGGAGAAATATCTTCATAAGTAATAAAAATAATACCATTCAACAAAAAATGTGAATGGTATTATTTTTATGCAAAACATATTGTTATTCATCTTCAGTAGAAGCTGTATATTTTTCATAAATCTGCATCAGATCACGTCTACGTTTTATATCAACTTTTGCAAATATATTATGAATATGAGCTTTTGTAGTACCAACGGAAATACATAAAGTTTCAATGATCTCTGTATTGTTCATATCATCAAGGAGTAGTTTTAAGATATCCTGTTCTCTTGTGGTTAATTAATATTTTTTACAGAACAGATAAAATTTAGAATAATCTGTTTCTTCATCTTCTTGTGTTGATAGAGCTGCATTAACCTCTGGTAAATAGATTCTGCAGGATTCTTTCACATCATAGGAAGAATGCACCATTAATTCAGCTATAATCTTAGTTAGCATACGGATACAGATCAAAGCAAGAAAGATGATCAAAGGATTACAATGGCAGAAATATTAAAAGAAGGAATGCTGGCCGAAGTGATCGTGTTAGATAGAAATCTGTTCGAGGTTAAGCCAAAAGAAATATTAGATACGAAAGTATTGGTTACGATCATGGACGGAGAGATTATCTATTAGAGGAAGTAAAAGGTGTGAAGTGGCGGAAGCTAAATTGAAAAGGAAGTAATCAGAAAGTGCAACTTATATATTTGATTAATTATTCAGTTAAAGGGATAAAATCATTAGATGAAGATGTGAAACTATCATTTTATAAAAAACAATTTCTAAAAATCCAGATATGAATGGATATAATATCAAAGGAATTTACGGAATGAATGGATCGGGAAAATCGGGAATAGTGACTTCAGTTAAGATTTTAAAGAGTATTCTTACAGATTCAGGTTATTTAAACAATCCAATTATCCATTGAAAGCGATTTTATGGTGAAAATTCTTGATTCTCTTGTTGTATGTCGTTATAAGTTAATTTTATCAAAAGATGTTACAGGAAGATACTATTGTATATAAGCGATTATCTACAAAAAAAGCTACTTCAAGAAGTGATAATATGAAAATTATTTTTGAAGTTATTAATGGAAATATAAAAATATAGAAATATAGAAATATTAGAGATTGATGATGGCGAATTATTGAAGGATGTAATTGAAAAAACAAGAAATTTACTGACGATGGAATCAATGAGTAGTTTATTTTATGAAAAATTTTTAATTCCAGAGGCAAAGAAAAAAACATTACAAAATATAATGGAAAAGAGTATATATATGGTTACTTTTTTTCTTTGGAAGAAAACTACATGTTTATTTAGATCAATCATTAGAGGAAAAAGGTCGCCAGGAAGGACGATTAGAAGGCAGATTACAAGGACAAACCGAAAATAAGCTTAAGTTAATCGTGAAAAAAATCCATAAAAATAAATCTTTTGACCAAATTGTAGATGAGTTAGAAGAAGGTGCGGATGTTGTGCAGCCTTTGTATGATTTTGTATTGAAGCATATAGATTTGAACGAGGATGAAATGGTTCAGAAGTATCTTGAGAATATTGAATAACTTATTATCTATAAAATATGGAGAAGGAAGTCCTTTATGCAACTTCTTTCTCCATATTTTGCTTCTTAGTAAAACTCTTTTAAATTACTAACTGTTTCCTTCGTATATTCACATAAATATTTTGAAACGCCCTCAGAATCTCCACATTCTGCAATCGCTGCCGCTGCACATGTATTACATACATGTCTTAATTTACATTGATTACATTCCATGCTTGTTTTGATCTCTTCTGTTTCTTTCACGATCTTATTCCACAATGTCATAAAATCATCCGTTGTGTCAAAGGCATCATAACTTGGCTGATCTAACACGACACATGAACGTATCATACCTTGCCAATTAATAACAAACGAACTCTGCCCAGCCCGGCATGTCATATGCCCAGGACAGGCATCTCCTTCTTCTGTATGTTCTGCCAGATAAATGGTCTGCTTCGCATATTGCTCAAAAAGTTCATCCCCCATTTCCCGGTGTAAGATTTCAACCCTTGCCTTTGCAGCATCCTCTGGGTTTAATCTCTCATGAAAATTAAAAGGAGTTGTCCGCTCACGCACGGATGGATACATATAAGTATCGATCCGAACTGGGATATCATACTTTTCTCCGATATCTATGATTTCCATCCTGTCATGAAAATTCTTCTTCACAAGGCTTCCATTGATCTTGACATCAATCTTATATTTTTTTAATAATTCAATCCCTCTGATCGTTTTGTCAAATCCATCCTTCATATGGCATAGCTTCTCGTATGTCTCATTCTTTGATCCATATAAAGTTATATTTATCCTTCTTGGCTTATTCTTCGCAAAAAATTCCGCCCATTCCTCATTGATCAACGTCCCATTGGTATTGAGCGTAAGGATCATACCCATATCTTTTAATGCACAGTATAATTCTTTAAATTGAGGGAATAATAAAGGCTCTCCACCCGTTAACAACAAGAACAATGTCCCTGCATCTTTCATTTGCTTTGCAAGGGAAATCCATTCATCCAAACTTCGCAATCTTCCTTGGGACTGCATTTCTTGTTTGGATAAATGGACGTAGCACATGTCACAGTTTAAGTTGCAGAGAGGCAATAACTCCAGTACTCCATAAAGCGGAATACGGTTCCTTGCTGCCTTTGCGAAAAGTTGGCGTTCGAAGGTAGTGTTAGTGTCAAATAGGTCCATGATCACTCTCCCTGTAATAAAAAAGAACCGGTAGGTCGGTTCTTTTTTGTATTTTTTATGATTTCGCTGTTGACCATTCATTTATATTTAAATTAGTTGTACAATGCACGTTATTTCCATCCTCCCCTCTCCAAACAATAACATTTAAAAGAGTATCTCCTCTCAAATAATATCCATCCCTAAATTCATCCTTTGAATTAGCTTTATGTGTCGTGTCACATGCATGATATAAACTAGTTAAATATTTGTCTGCCGAATATTTCTTTGGCTTTCCATTAACCCAGTCTCTTCCCCCTTCTGTTTGTAACCCTGCTTTTCCATTTGTCTCCAAATAAACTGTACCATAACGATCATTCCTTCCTGCATTACATTGAAAATTATAAACCTTTCCACTCTCTCCACAAGCCGCCACATACTCATTCGGTGTAAATTCTTCTATATAAGCACTTGGTCTTTCATATCTTTTTTTCATAATCTTTTCCCCTTTCCTTCTATACAAATTCTATCTTCATCTTATATTGCACATTCTGCAATATCTTTTTTCATGACTATATTATACTAGAATCTTCCATTTAATGCAATAAACCATCTGTAAAAGGCATCTTTTTTTCGTAATCTGCTATTTCAATATACATATCCTGAATGACACCTGTAATACAAGCAGCTATGTATTCGTTTGCCTTGAATACTTCTTCATAAGCCATTGGCTTTTCATACATTCTCTTCATAACAACTTCCCCTTTCATAATCTTATATTTCAACAAACCGTCATCTTTTGATTTAATATTTTAACTTTATTATAGTCTGAAATCCTGGATTTTTCAATCATTTGTAAAAAAATACTTATTTTTTCGCAATCTACCAGTAAATAATCTTAAGTTCACATGTAATCTCTTCTCATATCATAATTTCCTTATATAATGATGTTGTATATTTTAAGGGGAAGTATACTTATTACGACTAAATTAATACATTAGGGGGAATTTTATGAAACGAAAATACGAACGTCCTATGGCTTTTGAAGAAACATTTATGACCAATGAGTATGTAGCCGCTTGCTGGGGTGTTGCCTGCTCAATAGATTCTGCCAATAAAGTGGATAAAGGTCATTATGGAGTAGATCATGTTGCTAAACATTGTGGACTTGATACAAATCAGCATATTTACACAAATTCAAAAGGTGTTGCAGTTTCTATGATCGAAGAAGGAACTGATGGTTTAGGAAATTTACCTTGTAATTTATACACTGATTCCAGTTATCGATATTCAAAATCCTACTCTTCTGTTAAACAAGGAGACTACATTTATTGGACAACTACGAGTAGTGATGGTCGAACTTGGCATCATCAAGGACGTGTAAAATCTACATACAAAAACAGACCAAATCATTCTTAATTTTATACTGATAATAACAAAAGAGATAGGTTTTTATTCAATGTCATTAAGTTAAGATGACATTGGTTCGTCCCTAACTCTTTTTCATTATCTTTAAAATTTTATTTCTCACTTTACCATTCATATAATATTCGTTTAATTTGTTCTTAAGATATTGAAATTTTGTTTTGGATGTTTCCTCTACTACTTTTCCAATGATTTAGAACTTATCAGACGAATTCTGTGTTAACACTCAATAATTATCTGTTAAGAAATAATCTGCTATCGCTCTCGGCAGCTCATATCTTCTTTTTTGTTTCATTATTTATGCTTATCTTATTTTACATATATTGACATTTATTCTTGCTTTTGCTAGTATGATCACAATGAAGAAAACGGATCGATTACACAGCGTTCTTACAATATGTATTTACTATGGGGAAAATCCATGGGACGGTCCTCATTCCCTAATTGATATGCTAGAAATCCCAGATACTTTTAAACCTTTAATTTCGGATTATAAATTTAACTTAATTGAACTTCGTAAAAGCGAATATTTAAAATTTCACAACGACGATGTCAACACAATATTCAATATTAGCAGATTTATTTTTGATGAAAAATATGATAAAATCACTGATATATACAAAGAAAAAATATATCATCCGAATTAGCCATGGTAATTGGTTGCATTACTGAATCACAAAAATTAATTAACGATGCTATAAAATCTGAGCAAAAAGAAGAATAAGCAAAAGATAAACTGGATCAGACTTGCAAAAAAGAATCGGATACCTACGGATTGTAACTATAGTAATCCCCGTATTAGATATGATGGAATCAACTGGTGGATCACAGTAGGCATTGAATACGAAGACTCTGTTAGTGTTTCCTCCAATGATGGGATAGGGATTGATTTAGGGATTAAAGATTTAGCGATATGTACTGATACGTTAGTCAGGAATTAACGCCTATGGAGAGTACAGGAACTTGTGAGTAGTACATGAATTGATTCGTTACAAAAGCATACTCGTTGAAGTAGGAATGAAACATAAAGGTTTATAACTTTTTATAAGTTTTCAGTAACGGTACTTGACAGCTATGAAGAGTTGAACAGAAAAGTGTAAACGAGGTGAAACCATGGCATACAAAGAATTGATCAAAAACTTCAACCGTATCCGTAGCTATATGCGGGAATTCTATGTCTATGGTTTCAAAAAACGAGAAGAATACACAAGAAAAAGCCCAAGATCTTATGATAATGAACGCCGCCGCATAGAAAGTATCCTAGGAAATTATATACAATTTCACCAAACAGAAAATGGGAAAAATGTCTTTTTATCCATCGACAGTCGGATCACAGAACATAATCCATTGTATCAGGCATGGAAGATAAAGAGTTTTACTGATGGTGATATCACGTTCCATTTTATCATAATGGATATTTTAGAATCAGCAAAAGAAAGTCTTTCCATTCATGAGATTACAAAGCAAGTAGATCAATATCTTTCTGTATTTGAAAGTCCAAAAGTATTTGATGAGTCAACAATCCGCAAGAAATTAAGAGAATATGTGAACGAGGGAATCATAGAAACTGAAAAATGTGGAAAAACATTATATTATAAGAAATCAGATCAAATTTATAAAGGGAATATAGATATTTTAGATTATTTCTCAGAAATAGTACCATGCGGGGTGATAGGTTCATTTTTGCTGGACCAGCAGCTAAAACATAAAGGAAAATTTGCATTTAAACATCACTACATCACAGGAACGATGGATAGTGATGTGATGTGTCAGTTATTCGAAGCAATGCAGAAGAAAAGCAGTGTGACAATTCAAATGCTTCAAAAAAGGACAGGCAATAAGACAAAAATGAAAGTAATTCCATTACAAATTTTCATCAGCGTACAAAGTGGCAGACAGTACTTGATGGCGTACAGCCAACAGTTTAAACGAATTTCATCTTTCAGACTAGATCGTATAATATCAGTAAAAATAGAAAAAGAAGATAAAGATTTTCAAGAATTAAGAAAAAAATTGAAACACATGAAGAAACACATATGGGGTGTCAGCACAACTTCAAGGTCAGGAGAGAGGATGGAGACTGTAGAGTTTACAGTTCATTATGAAGAAAATGAACCATATATCCATCAAAGACTGGAACGGGAAAAGAGATGCGGAAAAGTCAAAAAGATTGATGATCATACAAGCCGTTTTTATGCAGAAGTATACGATGCAAGTGAACTAGTGCCATGGATCAGGACTTTTCTATGCAGGATCACAGAAATTCATTTTTCAAACAAGATTTTGGAAACCCAGTTTAAAAGAGATATTCAAAAAATGTATGAACTATATGATCTGGAAGGTGGTGAAGTACAATGATATTTCATGAAATTTACAGTGTGTATTATCAGACAGTTGCCAAAATTCTGGAGGTAGCATTAGATCATCCATTAAAGAAAGATGAGATATGTAAGATTATAGAGAAATATGCATTTTCAGAAAGTGTACTAAGCATAGAACCAGCACTAAGAGAACAAAAATGGCAGTTGATTAGGTCAGATGGAACAACGGTTCTAAAGGATCATCCATCCATGCCACTTACAACAATTCAAAAACGATGGTTAAAATCCATCTGCCAAGATCCAAGAATTCATTTATTTCAAGATGATCTGAAAGAAATAGACTTTCCAGAGATAGAACCATTATTTACTCTAGATGATTTCTATATCTTTGACCAATATCAAGATGGAGATGATTATACAGATAAAGTTTATATTAGAAATTTCAGAATGATCCTTGACGCGATTAAGAATCAATACCCGTTAGAAATTACTACATATAATCATAAAGGCCAAAAAGTATCAATGAAGATTTTGCCGAAATATCTTGAATATTCCGAAAAAGATGATAAATTCCGTGTCGCAGGATTTGGAAGCAGATTAGGTGGAACAGTGAATCTTGGAAGGATTATAAGCTGTGAACGTGCAGAAATAAGTGAAAATGCAGAGTTGATACATAGAATTCCACCAAGGAAAAGAAGAGTCATCTTTGAACTTAAAGATGAAAGAAATGCTTTAGAAAGAGCCCTGTTACACTTTGCACATTTTCCAAAGAAAGCAGAAAGAATTGAGAGAAACCAATATCAGATTACCATTGATTATGATAAAGATGATGAGACAGAGATGGTAATTCGTATTTTATCTTTTGGTCCCATGTTCAAAGTTGTACAGCCAGATCATTTTGTAAATTTAATCAAGGAACGTTTAAGAAAACAAAAAAGTTCGCAACTTTTTTTCCATGATAAGAAACATATTTCCAGATAGAATAAAGAAAAAAAGAAAGGAATGAGAAATATGTTAGAAATCAAAGGAAAAGTAAATACAGCAATCTGTTACGCAAAAGTAATTGAAGAAGAAGCTATCGAGCAGATTAGGACGATGTGCGACTATGAACTGACAAGAAACAGCAAAATCCGTATTATGCCGGATGTCCATGCAGGAGCTGGATGTACGATTGGAACAACAATGACTGTCATTGATAAAGCATGTCCAAATGTTGTCGGAGTTGATATTGGATGTGGAATGTATACAGTGAAATTAAAAGAGAAAGAATTAGATTTCGAAAAAATAGATGAAGCATGTCATTATATTCCTTCTGGAAAGAATGTATGGGAAGGCAGAGAAGAACGACTTAATCTTGAACAATTACGATGCAGAAGAAATCTAAACAATACAAAAAGATTGGAACGATCCCTTGGAACACTTGGCGGTGGAAATCATTTTATTGAGATCGATCAGGCATCAGATGGAACATATTATTTAGTTATCCATTCAGGCAGCCGTAATTTGGGAAAACAGGTGGCAGAATATTATCAGCAGCTGGCAGTAGATCTTCACATGGGAAAAGAGGAATATTTTGCCAAAAGAGATGAAATCATAAAAACTTATAAGGCATCAGGGCGAAGAAAAGAGATACAAGAAGCATTAAAGGAATTAAAGAAAAGCTATAAAACAAAAGTTTTAAGCATTCCAGAAGATCTCTGCTGGTTATATGGAGAATTTTTAGAAGATTATTTACATGATGTAGAAATCTGTCAGTCATTTGCAAAAAGGAACAGAGAAAAAATGGCAGAGATCATTTTAGAAAGAACAGGAATGACAGCGGAAGAATCCTTCCACACAATTCACAATTACATCGACACAGAAGAGATGATTTTGAGAAAAGGCGCAATTGCAGCACATAAAGGGGAAAAATTACTGATTCCAGTCAATATGAGAGATGGTTCCATTCTGGCAATCGGAAAAGGAAACAAAGAATGGAATGATTCAGCACCACATGGTGCAGGCAGATTAATGTCAAGAACGAAGGCAAAAGATCAGTTAGATATGCAAGCATATAAAGAATCCATGAAAGGAATTTACACAACATCAGTTAATGAACAGACACTAGATGAAGCACCGATGGCTTATAAATCTTTGGAAGATATTATTGATGTGGTCAGAGAGTCAGTAAATGTGGTGGAAGTGATGAAGCCTGTATTTAATTTTAAGGCTTCATAATAAAAAATAATATCATTCGAGGAAATATAAATTCTGAGAATGATATTATTTTTATAAATATTATACTAATGAATTCTGATAATTCAACAAATCTGCCATAGGTTTTGACATATTCAAATACTGTCTCGTATTTCTCCTAAGATTATTCTTAGTTCCACCTTTAAGCATCTTATCATGTGTAGCAAAGAAGTCTTTATCTTCTTCAAAAGGTGTTCGAACAATATGAATATCCACAATCTCATCTAAGAACCGATTCTGATGAAAAATCTTTCTTGTGCACTCTTTCTTATATAAAGGATGCAGCTGATTTACCGTAAACTGGAAATAAAGAGAATTAAGTAACGGTTCATCACTGTCTAATAAAAACTGATAATCGCCATCCAAAATCTTCTGTCCCTGTTCCTTTGTCAGAGGAATTTTTGTCTTATCAACGACTGATCCGTTTCGTTTTCTCTGCATCAGATAAAGATCCTCGTCATTTTCCATATAAAAATAATATGTAAATGGGGAACTGTCCTCTGCTCCTTCAAACATTAATACCTTGACCGGAAGACTGATCATATATTTATCAGGAGATTTGGACAGGATGTATTCTTCCTGTGTCTGGTCATATTCAGCCTGGCTGATATTCTTCGTAACTTCGGTATAAGAAAGTTTTTCAATTGCTGTATTTTTCATGATAACTCCTAACCCGTGCTTTGTTATTAACTTCTCTTATTATATCAGAGGAATATGATAAAATCATGACCTATTTATAAAAAAACTATTAACAATTGATAGATTTTCTAAATACCCTGTGCTAAGATAAAATCTGGAGGAAAACTATGGATTTATTTGAATATGCAAGAGAATTAAATAAAGATAAAGAATCCCCATTAGCAGGGAGAATGAGACCGACAACTCTTGATGAAGTGGTTGGACAGGAACATATCATTGGAAAAGATAAATTATTATATAGAGCCATCAAAGCAGACAAGATTAGTTCCATTATTTTCTATGGACCACCGGGCACAGGAAAGACAACTTTAGCTAAAGTCATTGCCAATACAACAAAGGCCAATTTTGTGCAGATGAATGCAACAACATCTGGAAAGAAAGATATGCAGGAAGCAGTGAAAAATGCGAAAGAATCACTTGGAATGTATCAGAAGAAGACAATTCTGTTTATCGATGAGATCCACAGATTTAATAAAGCACAGCAAGATTATCTGCTGCCATTTGTTGAAGATGGAACGATCATTTTGATCGGAGCAACGACAGAGAATCCGTATTTTGAAGTCAATCAGGCGTTGATCTCAAGATCGAATGTATTTGAACTGCATTCACTAGATAAAGAAGATATTAAGAAATTAATTTTAAGAGCCATCACCGATGATGAAAAAGGAATGGGAATTTACGGTGCAACGATCACGGATGATGCACTGGATTTTCTTTCTGATATGGCAGAAGGAGATGCAAGAAGTGCCTTGAATGCGATCGAACTTGGAATCTTAACAACAGAGCCAGCTGAAGATGGAAAGATTCACATTGATATCGATGTCGCACAGGAATGTATCCAGCGGAGAGTGACAAAATATGATAAAGACGGAGACAATCACTACGATGTGATTTCTGCATTTATCAAAAGTATGCGAGGATCAGATCCAGACGCAGCAGTTTACTATCTGGCAAGAATGATCGATGCTGGAGAAAGTGTGACATTTATTGCAAGACGAGTGATGATCTGTGCATCCGAGGATGTTGGAAATGCGGATCCACAGGCACTGCAGGTAGCAGTTGCAGCCTCACAGGCAGTCGAACGGATCGGAATGCCAGAAGCAAGGATCATTCTTGCACAGGCAGTGACCTATGTAGCCAGTGCACCAAAGAGTAATGCAGCCTATATGGCAGTTGATCATGCCTTAGAATCTGTCAGAAATCACAAGATTGGAGCAGTTCCAAATCATTTACGAGATGCCCACTATAAAGGAGCAGCAAAGCTAGGACATGGAATCGGATATAAATATGCACACGATTACCCAGATCATTATGTAAAACAACAGTATCTTCCAGATGAACTTCTAGGAACCACATTTTATGAACCAACCGAAAATGGATATGAAAAGAATATCAAAGAATATTTAGAAAGAATTAGAAAATAAAAAGAATCCCTGTCACCTAAAACTTAAGGTGACAGGGATTCTTTTACTCGTTCTTATTCTTGCTCCATTTATATAAAAATGACATTGCCCATAAAAAGATCGGAAAGAAAAACATCAAAAACAGCGATATCCAGAACAACTGGCTTCCAGTCACTGCAAAGAAGATGGTAGATCCGACAATGGCAAGTAATATAATGATCAGCAGGATTGCTGTGATCTGCTTCATACGTTTTTGCTTCTGCATGATGATATCCTTTCGTAATTATGTATACCTATGAGGTATCCTAGCATATATTTGAGTGTTTTGAAAGAAAAAAATTATAAAAGAAATGTATAAGAAGCAAAAGAGAGGACATAATAGGAATATCCAGTTGATAAAGAAACTGGATAAAGAAATACTTATCCTCCCCTTAAGTATTCCCCCACTCTACAATGGCGTAGAATGGGGGATTTTTTTTAAAATCATAAAGAATGGACCACTTTATTGAAGAAGTTGTACTGCATGAAGAAGTTATAGACGTGCAAAAGCTGATGAATGATATCAAGTTATTATAGAAGATAATGAGCTAAACAGAGAAATTGCCAAGTTCATTTTGCAAGATGAAAATATGATCGTCACAGAAGCCAAAGATGGAAAAGAAGCAGTCGAAATTTTTAAAAAGAGCAAGGAGCATAGCTATGATCTGATCTTGATGGATAAAATTGTCCAGTATTGTTGAAAAAAAGCAAAAGATTTGTTATAGTATCAAAGGAAAATAACATTTTAAAAAGAAAAGGATGGAATGAACATGGCTTTATTACAGGAATGGCGTGATTACGCATATAAATTTGACGATAGAACAGCAGAAGGACAGCAGTTCTGGTTAAATTACTTCAACATTGAAAAAGGAATCTACGAGAAATTATTAGCTGACAAAGATACAGTGGTATCTGGAACAGTCAAAGAATTAGCAGATAAATACGAGACAGAATTACAGATGTTCGTAGGATTCTTAGATGGAATCAACGACAGCTTAAAAGAAGCAAACCCAATCGAAGAGATGGATGAAAATACACAGGTAAGCTTAGATATCGACTTCGAGAAATTATACTACAACATGGTTGGATGCCGTGCAGAATGGCTTTACAACTTAAAAGAATGGGATGACATTCTTACAGAAGAAAGAAGAAAAGAACTGTACAAAGAATCTAGAAATTCAACAACCGTTGTAAAAGGAAAGAAGATCGGAAGAAACGATCCATGCCCATGCGGAAGCGGTAAAAAATATAAAAAATGCTGTGGAAGAAACGCTTAATTCGTTGAAATCGTGAAGTATTTCAGTATTTAAATGAGATAAAAGAGCCTTTTAGCTAATACAATAGCTGAAGGGTTCTTTTTTTCTTATAGAAGAATCTGATAAAAAAAAGTTGACCTTTTGTATACAAGGTGCTATTATTTCAATTAGTTGTCTAATTATTAGTTATCTAATTAAAAATAAAAAAGCAAAGAAAGGAGCATACATGAGAAAGTGTGAGGGGATTTATAGTTTGATCGGTAAAGTAAATCACAAGAGTGCGATTTACGGCTTTGAACTTCTCAAAGAAAAAAATCTTCATCCAAGACAGATGCCACTGATCATCCATTTAAGTAAATGTGAAGGATGTACACAGAAGGAACTGGCAGAGAAGATGCAGATCAAACCATCTACGTTAAATGTAATGATTGGACGAATGGAAAAGAATGGATATATAGAGAAGAAACAAGACGAAAAAGATTCAAGAAAAAGCAGGATTTATTTCACTGAGAAAGGAAAAAGTATCAGTGAAGACTGTCACAAGAGATTTGCTATGATACAGCAGAAACTTCAAGAGTATTTTACAAAAGAGGAGCAGGAAGAACTTGACCGTCTACTAAATAAATTCTGTGATTGTCTGGATGAACAGACAGAGATATTAAAAAAAGAAAGAAAGGAAAGAAAGGAAAGATCAGATGCTTAAATTATTCCGATATTTAAAGAAAGCATATGTACCGGTCATTGCGATCGTATTATTTCTGGTTGTGCAGGCAAGTTGTGATCTGACACTGCCAACATTTACATCCAATATCGTCAATGTCGGTATTCAGCAAAAAGGGATTGAAGATGCGGTTCCTGATGTGATGAGAGAAGAAACATTTCTGGCACTGAAATCTCTTATGAAACAAGATGATGCCGATGATATGGAGGATGCCTATAAACTTTATACAAAGGATCAGGTCAAAGATTCAAAATATAAAGATTACAAAGATGGACGTTTATATGTCAGAAGATATATCTCTAAAAAAGACAGAGAACATCTTGATAAGAGTATGTCAAAAGCAATGCTGAATCTGTCAGCACAGATGGCAAAACAGATAGAGGCGAACCCTCAGGCAGCAGCATCTATGAGCAAGAGCCAGAAGAAAATGATGGCGCAGATGAAGAAGATGAATATCAAAGATATGCCAGATACGATCATCAGTCAGGCTGCGATTTCCTTTGTAACCAATGAATATAAAGCAATCGGGCTTGATATTGATCAGATGCAGACACATTATCTGTTAGTCACAGGTGCAAAGATGGTAGGACTTGCATTGCTGATCATGGTAGCAGCAGTCAGTGTTACATTGCTATCTGCACGTTTGGCAGCGAAACTAAGTCGTGTATTAAGAGAAAAAGTATTTGAGAAAGTCATGTCATTTACAAACTCTGAGTTTGACAGATTCTCAACAGCATCTCTGATCACAAGAAGTACAAATGATATTCAGCAGATTCAGTTGTTTATGACGATGGTATTCCGTATCGTTGTCTATGCACCATTAATGGGAATCGGTGGTATCTTTAAAGTATTGACAACCAATGCCAAGATGACATGGACGATCGCCGTTGGTGTCATTGCGATCATGTTAGTGATCTTTATATTATTTAAGGTAGCGATGCCGAAATTTAAGATCTTACAGAAACTGATCGACCGCTTAAACTTAGTAACAAGAGAAATTTTAACGGGACTTTCTGTTATCCGTGCATTTAGTACAGAAAAACACGAAGAAGAACGTTTTGACAAAGCAAATATGGATCTGATGAAGACAAACTTATTTGTTAACAGAGCCATGACATTTATGATGCCAATAATGATGTTGATCATGAATGGATTAACTGTTCTGATCGTATATGTCGGAGCTTCCAATATTGATGCTGGTAAAATGCAGGTTGGTGACTTGATGGCATTTATCCAGTATGCAATGCAGATCATTATGGCATTCTTATTTATTTCCATGGTATCTATCATGATGCCTCGTGCACAGGTTGCAGCTGAGCGTGTCAATGAGATCCTAGACATGGAAGTTATGATCAAAGATCCAGAAGAGCCAAAAGAATTTTTACCAGAGAAAAAAGGTGAAGTTGAATTTAAAAATGTATATTTCTGCTATCCAGATGCAGATGAAGCAGTCCTTCACAATATCAGTTTCACGGCACCAGCTGGTAAGACGACTGCATTTATCGGAAGTACAGGTAGTGGTAAATCAACACTGATCAACTTAATTCCAAGATTCTTTGATGTCAGCCGCGGAAGTATTTTAGTTGATGGTGTGGATATCCGTGATGTAAAACAGCATGATCTGTGCGAAAAGATCGGATATGTACCACAGAAAGGGGTTCTGTTCTCAGGAACGATCGAATCCAACTTAAAATATGGAAAAGAAGATGCGACAATGGAAGAAGTCAAGCGAGCAGCAAGAATCGCACAGGCAACCGATTTCATTGAAGAAAAAGAAGAACAGTATGATTCACCAATCGCACAGGGTGGTTCTAATGTATCTGGTGGACAGAAACAGCGATTATCCATCGCCAGAGCCGTTGCAAAAGATCCTGAAATCTATATTTTCGATGATAGTTTCTCAGCACTTGACTATAAAACGGATGTAAAACTTCGTGCAGCTCTGCAGGCAGAAACACATGGAAGTACAACATTGATCGTTGCACAGCGTATCAGTACAATCCTTCATGCAGACCAGATCATCGTTTTAGATGAAGGAAATATCGTTGGAAAAGGAACGCATGAAGAATTATTAAAGACTTGTCCAGTTTATCAGCAGATCGCAAAATCACAGCTGTCTGAAGATGATCTTAAGAAAGCAAGGGAGGTGTCTGACCATGAGTAATAACAACAGCATGAGAAGAAGAGGTCCAATGGGTGGTCGCAGAGGAATGGCACCAGGTGAGAAGGCAAAAGACTTAAAAGGAACGATGATCAAACTGATCAAATATATGAGACGTTTTTATCTTCCAATCGTTATGGTTATCATTTTTGCGATCGCAAGTACCGTATTTAACATTGTCGGACCAACGATCTTAGGAGATGCAACAACTGAGATTTTTGATGGATTGATCCGTAAAGTATCTGGTGGAAGCGGAATTGATTTTACAAAGGTAGCACATATCTTAGCATTTTTATTATGCCTATATGTAGCCAGTGCAGTATTTTCATTTATTCAGGGACTGATCATGACACATGTGTCAAACAATGTCAGCTATCAGATGAGAAAAGATATCTCAGAAAAGATCCACCGCATGCCAATGAAATATTTTGAGAGCAGAACTTATGGTGAAGTCTTATCACGAGTTACAAATGACGTTGATACCCTAGGACAGAGTTTAAACCAGAGTATGACACAGATCATCACATCTGCGACACAGATCGTCGGTGTATTTATTATGATGATCCGAATCAGTATTCCAATGACGATCGCCGTCTTACTGACACTGCCATTATCCATGGGACTGATCGGACTTATCATGTCCAAATCCCAGCCATACTTCAAGGCTCAGCAGAAACACCTTGGAGAATTAAATGGACAGGTAGAAGAAATCTACAGTGGACATAACATTGTCAAAGCATTTAACAAAGAAGAAAGTGTCATTGAAGAATTTAAAGATATCAATGGAAAACTTTATAATTCTGCATGGAAATCACAGTTCTTCTCAGGAGCTATGATGCCATTGATGCAGTTTGTCGGTAACTTAGGATATGTAGCAGTATCTATCTTAGGTGGATACTTAGCCATCAAGAAAACAATCGAAGTTGGACAGATTCAGTCCTTCTTACAGTACGTAAGAAACTTCAGCCAGCCGATCACACAGTTAGCACAGGTTGGTAACATGATGCAGACAACCGCAGCTTCCGCAGAACGTGTCTTTGAATTCTTAGAAGAAGAGGAAGAAGTTGAAGTAGAAAAAGATGTTGTACCAGTCGATACACTTGCTGGAAATGTTACATTTGAACATGTAAACTTCGGATACAATGAAGACCAGACAATTATCAACGACTTCTCTGTCAATGTTAAAGAAGGTCAGAAAGTAGCCATCGTAGGGCCAACCGGAGCCGGAAAGACAACATTGATCAAACTTCTGATGCGTTTCTACGATGTCAATGGTGGATGCATTAAAGTCGATGGTCATGATATCAGAGAGTTTAAGAGAAGTGACTTAAGAGAGATGTTTGGTATGGTATTACAGGATACATGGCTTTACAACGCAAGCATCCGTGATAATATCGGTTATGGAAAATTAGATGCAAGCGAAGAAGAAATCCAGGGAGCAGCAAGAGCCGCATTCGCCCACCACTTCATTGAAACACAGCCAGGAGGCTATGATATGGAGATCAACGAAGAAAGCAACAACATTTCTCAGGGACAGAAACAGTTATTAACGATCGCAAGAGCAATCTTAGCAGATCCAAAGATCCTGATCCTAGATGAAGCAACAAGTTCTGTCGATACAAGAACTGAAGAACGAATCCAGATGGCAATGGATAATCTGATGCAAGGAAGAACAAGTTTCGTAATTGCACATCGATTATCTACGATCAAAGATGCCGATGTGATTTTAGTTATGAACCATGGAGACATCGTGGAACAGGGAAATCATGAAGAACTGCTGGCTAAGGGTGGATTCTATGCAGATCTTTATAATAGCCAGTTTGAAAATGCTTAGAATTTTAATTTTATAATTGGCCAACTGAAGTCTTTCAGTATATGAGAAAAAATAAATAAGCAACCGAAAGCGCAGCGGTGGAATTTTGCTCATATTTTGAACAAATCGCTTATCCGCCCAATTTCCTACGAGAGCTCGCTCTGAAGTTTTGTTTCAGACAAGAGACTTTGGAGCTCAGACACTCGTCCAATTGGGCTGCGAATTTATTCAAAATATGGCAAAATTCCAATGCTGCGCTTTCGGTTGCTTATTTATTTTTTCTCATATACATGAAGGTTATAGTGTGGTAAACTACAAGATTGGAAAATTTAAGGTGGTGTGTATGAAGAATGGTATTGGATAGGAATTGAGGCTTTCTCAGACAGAAGATATTTATAATGTAACTATTTACATTACAACAATAAAATGTTAAACTATGATTAGATGTAATAAAATAAGTTACAATAATGATTTGAAAATACAAAAAACAGGAGGAATACCATGAACCAGTCTGAACGAAGAAGATATCTGATTCAAGAATTGATTAAAGAAAATACACAATACAATAATCTGGAAATTCCACAAAATAAAGAAGAACAAAAACAACTGTTGAGATCCTTGATGAATATCCGTTTTGCATGCCCAATTTCTGATGAATTCAAACAGATCCAAGACGAATATTTAACAGAAGAAAATAAAAATAGAGGTATCATACAACTAAAAGATTTAAGCGAGATCAAGAAAGATATCTACCTCTGGCAAGGAGACATCACAAGACTCAAAGTCTCAGCAATCGTAAATGCAGCCAATAGCGGCATGACAGGATGTTATCAGCCATGTCATAACTGTATTGATAACTGTATTCACACTTATGCAGGAATCCAGCTTAGAAATTACTGCAATACAATGATGAAGAAACAAGGTCACGAAGAACCAACCGGACAGGCGAAGATCACTCCAGCTTATAATCTTCCTGCAGATTACGTGATTCACACCGTAGGTCCGATCGTACATGGCGGTTTCTTACAAAAAAGACATGAAAAATTATTGGAATCATGCTATCGATCCTGTCTTGAAATCGCAGAAGAACATAAACTAGAAAGCATTGCATTTTGCTGCATTTCCACAGGAGTTTTTATGTTCCCAAACGAAAGAGCAGCCGAGATTGCAGTAAAAACAGTACAGAAATTCAAAGAAGAAACAAACAGTAAGATCAAAGTCATTTTCAACGTATTTAAAGACGAAGATTTAGAAATTTATTGGAGGTTACTATGCACAAAATAACATTTCAGACATTTTTAAGTGGAACACCTGCAAGAGATTATATTTTTGTTGGAAGCAAAGTAGCAGCAGAACACAAAACATACGAAGAAGCTTATAACGAAGGAAAATTAAAAGCGATCGGTGTCTCTAATTTCCAGATTGAAGACATAGAAAGCTTAATGGAAACAGCAAACAAAGATCACATGAAAACAAACGCTGACGTAGACTTTGAGATTAGTGCAGAAGATATGGAAATTCTGAAAAACTTCAAGAAGATCGAAAACTATGGAGCAAACAGCGAATTCCCTGTTTACGGTGGAAAACTATAGAATTCCTAAAAGCTGATTTCTGTCGAATCTTGCACGTAGACTTCATTCTCATTCTTTGGTATAGTTAAACTAGATAAAAACTTAATTAACATGAAAATATAAGGAGAAGCCAGAGAATGAAAAAGAAACAGACGCAGATTAGGCAATATGCTAAGATCATGAGTGTATTTCTGGTAGCAGTTGTTATAGGACTTCTGATTTTCTTCTATTGTATACAACGTTCCGTCGAACACAGATCACAAAAAATGATGATGAACAATGTATCAAGACAAAGCGTGCATTTACGCACGATATTGAACATTCAATATGCTTATCTTAATGGATTCGCAGAAGAAATAGGAAAATCAGATCAGCTATTAGATCAAAAAAATATCAATTTGCTCCAGTCTGTGACAAAGAATACAGATTTTGGAGCGACTGCTCTGATCGAGCCAGATGGTACTTCACATTATAGTAACGGGCAGACAAAGAATGTATCGCATCGAAGATATTATAGAGAAGCGATGAGTGGAAAAAGGACCTTAAGTGAGCCATTAGACAGTAGTATCTCAGGATCGACAAGAGTTGTATTAGGAGTACCAATCTATAAGGATAAGAAAGTAATCGGAATCCTTGGAGGCTCTTATGATGTCACAGCATTAAGCCGTATGCTTTTTGAAGATTTATTTGACGGGGAAGGTTGTAGCATGATCATTGCCCAAAGTGGGGAAGTCATTGCATTTGAAGGAGATACGTCCTATTGGAACATTGATTATCGGGATAACTTTTATACATATTGCAAGAAATTGATGATCAAAGATAATGTGACAGCCAAGATGATCAAGCAGGATTTTTACAAAGGAAAATCAAATCTGGTAACCGCAGATAGTAAGAAGAAGGGAAACGTAAGACATTATTTTGCTTATATGCCAATGAAGATTAATAACTGGATGCTTTGTTATGCGGTACCAGAAAAAACTGCACAGCAATCCTATGACTTTATTGAACATTATGAGATCATTTTTATGGCAGTATTTGTTATTTTAGTTATTTTGCTGGTGCTATATATCGTGCATGAAAACTATAGGAGGGATCAGGAATTAATGAAATATGCACAGACAGATGCGCTGACAGGTTTATATAATAAAGAAACAACGAAACTTCGAACCGATGAGATATTGTCAACAGATAAAGATATGATCCATGCATTTTTAATCTTGGATATGGATTGCTTCAAGCAGATCAATGATGGATATGGACATGCGGTGGGAGACATTGTTTTACAGAAGTTTGGACAATTATTGCGTGATATCTTTAGAGAAGATGATATTGTAGGGCGAATCGGTGGAGACGAATTTGTCGTTGTAATGAAGAATATTAAGATGAAAGAAATGGCGATTGCCAAAGCAGAGGAACTACTTACAAAGACGCAGCAATATGAGATCAAAGAATTAAATGGCTCAGCAATCTCTATCAGTATAGGAATTGCAATGGCGCCAGAAGATGGAGAATGCTATATGGATCTTTACAAACGGGCGGATCAAGCCTTGTATCAGGCAAAACGAAGTGGAAAAGCAAGAGTTTGTGGTTATTAATTAAAATAACGAGGTGAGCAAATTGACATTAGAAAATAAACTGGGTATCACAGATTCATTGGAATTGGCGCGGCAAGAGGAAAAAATCAGCAAAAAAAAGGCAGTTGAGTTATTTGAAAGTGGAAGATTAGATTCTATGCAAGCTGGTACGGTAGATAGTTTAAAGAAAATACATCAATTTCTTTTCGAAGACATCTACGAATTCGCTGGGGAAATAAGAACGGTCAATTTAGCAAAAGGAAATTTTAGATTTGCTCCTGTGATGTATTTACAGCCATCATTGAATCATATTGAACAAATGCCACAATCAGATTTTGAACAGATCATAGAAAAATATGTTGAAATGAATATTGCACATCCATTTCGAGAGGGAAATGGAAGAAGCACAAGAATATGGTTAGACCAGATTTTAAAGAAAAAACTGAAACAAGTCATAGACTGGAGCAAAGTAGATAAAGAAGATTATTTATTAGCAATGGAAAGAAGTCCGATTCGAGACATTGAAATTAAATATGTCTTAAAACAAGCCTTGACAGATAAGATTCATGATAGAGAAATTTACATGAAAGGCATCGATCATAGTTATTACTATGAAGGATATATGATTTATAAAAGTGAAGAATTATAAAAGAAAAGAGAATCCGGCAATGTGCTGGATTCTCTTTTTAAGAACAATATTATTTTTCGTGGAAGTATTCTTTCACAAGCTTTACCACAGTTCCAGATAATAAGAACAGTGTGATCAAGTTTGGAATTGCCATCAATCCATTAAATGTCTCAGCAATACTCCAAAGCATTCCAAGATCCACAGTAGCACCAAGAATGGCTACCAGAGAATATACTAACATAAAAGGTTTGATAACCTTAGAGGAAAATAAAAACTCAATACAACGAGCCCCATATAATCCCCAGCCAATGATCGTAGAGAATGCAAAACAGCAAAGAGCAACTGCAGTAAAGATAGAAATCCAGTTTCCATAAGTAGCAGTAAATCCACTGATCGTAAGTTCTGCACCAGCATCAGCTCCGAATCCAATAGGAATTCCACTGCAAAGGATAACAAGAGCTGTTAATGTACAAATTAAGATTGTATCAGTAAACACTTCAAAAATACCAAGAAGCCCCTGTTTGACTGGCTCTTTTGTATCGGCACAAGCGTGGGCGATAGATCCAGTACCAAGTCCAGCTTCATTTGAGAAGATTCCTCGTGCCACACCTTTTTTCATACTCATAAAGAAACTTCCAACAACACCACCAGTGACAGAAGCTGGATGGAAGGCACCATTAATGATAGAACCAAAAACAGAAGGAAGATGGTTGATATTTAAAACAACAACACCTAAAGCAAAGAAAATATAAATAAATGCCATAAAAGGTACTAATCTCTCAGCAACTTGTCCAATTCTTTTGATTCCACCAAGTAAGATCAGAGCAACAAGAATCGCAACGAAGATACCAATGATCAGATTTACTGTATCAACAGATGATTTACTGATCACATTGAAATTTAACAAAGCAGAATTGATCGCAGTTGTGATCGTATTTACCTGTGTTGCATTTCCAGTTCCAAATACAGTTAAAACTCCAAAAGCAGAGAATAAGACGGCAAGAAAATGCCAGTTTTTGCTAAGCCCATTCTTAATATAGTACATAGGACCACCAACATAATCTCCTTCAGGGTTACGTTCTCTGAAATGTACAGCTAATGTTACCTCAGAAAATTTTGTACACATTCCAAGAATCGCAGAAACCCACATCCAGAATACAGCTCCAGGACCACCGATTGCGATCGCACCGGCAACACCAGCGATGTTTCCAGTTCCAACTGTGGAAGCGAGGGCAGTACAGACTGCCTGAAATGGTGTCATAGATCCGTCGGATGCATCTTGTTTTTTAAAGGCACGTCCAATGGTTTCCTTCATTGCATAAGGAAACTTTCGAATCTGTAAAAATCTTGTTTTGATCGTTAACAGTAATCCAACACCAATGATACAGATCATAGCTGGAACACCCCAGATAAAGTTGTTCACGGCACTGTTAACAGATTGTATAAGTTCTAACATGAATCAAACCTCTTTCAAATTTCTTTTGTTAATATTTTGCGTTTGTTTCTATAGAATAGACAGTTGCTTGTCAAATACAAACAGACACAAATGCAATCATACCATATTTATAAGAAAAAGTACAGAATCTAATCTTGACAGAGATAATTTCCTATACTATAATCATTCAGATTTCAAGAATTTGACATAAAATAGGAAGGACAAAGAAAACATCATGAATTAGAAAGTGTGATCATACTTTGTGCAGTATGGGGAATGGCAGTTATGGCGTATAATGTAACATTTCAGTCAGAATTGATAGATATTATCTATAGATTCATGAAAAAATGTAACTTGTAAAAAATGTAAATAAGGACTAAACTTATATTCATATATGTTCTCTGTACTTTAAAAGTGTTAGTTTTTCTTACGGATAAGAGAATTGAAAACTTAAACGGACAGAGAACGAAATGGACTTGGAGGATGAAAATGGAAAACGAAAAACCAATACTAAGGGGAGAACTTGCACTGATCGCAGCGATTGTGATCAATAGTTTCAGTGTTGTACTGATGCTTTATTCAGGATCAGGAATTTCCGCGATTTCAAGTGTGCCGTATGCATTTTCGGAAGTATTTACAAAATTATCACTCGGTACATGGACTTACCTATTTCAGGGAGCTTTGGTATTAAGCCTGATGATCTTAAGAAAGAAGTTCGTACCATCTTATTTATTCAGTTTCGTTGCAGGATTTGCATTTAGTGAATTATTAGATGTCAATGAATTATGGATCGGAATTCTGCCACAGACGATTCCATGCAGAATTGCATACTTTTTGATCAGTTATTTCTTATTAAGTATCGGAATCGCATTAGAAAATAGATGTCAGCTTCCGATCATTCCAACCGACCTGTTTCCAAGAGAATTATCAGAAATCATAAAAAAACCATATGCAAGAGTAAAGATTACATTTGATGTTTTATGCCTTGCAACAACAGGACTTTTGACAGGATTGATGCTTGGATACTTAGATGGACTAGGAATCGGAACGATCGTTGCAGCATTTACAATGGGGAAAATGGTTGCGATCACAGGAAACTGGATCGATCAGAGAGTAACGTTTGTATCGGTGCTTAGTAAACAGCAGATATAAACAGACAGGGGAAGATTTCCACAAAGAAGAGAGAAGAAAAAGCAGAATGGGAGTTTAGTTGTGAAACAATATATATTAAATGATTATATTACAGATGAGGTCAGAATGGTAAAACCAATGATGGAGATCAATGGTTTCAAAGTTAGACCTGGATTTTTTGATTTAAATGGAGCATCGGAATTTTCATGTGGTGTAAACTTCACAGTGCATACAAGCCATGGAACATCATGTGATCTTTTATTATTCCATCCAGATGAAGAAGAACCATATGCAGTCATTCCATTCCCAGAATCTTATAAGATCGGGGACGTGTATTCTATGATCGTTTACGATCTGAAAGCTGAAGAGTTTGAATATGCATATTGTGTGGATGGCCCATATGATGAGAAAAAAGGATTATTATTTGACAAAACAAAGATTTTGTTAGATCCATATGCACAGGCGGTTGCAGGTCAGCAGGTATGGGGAAAGAAAAGAACAAGAACATATCATGCCAAAGTTGTAAGAGATACTTTTGACTGGGGTGTACAGCCACAATCAAGCAGGGAGATGAGTGATCTGATCATCTATGAGCTGCATGTCAGAGGATTTACACAACATCCATCTTCAGGAGTCAAACATCCAGGAACATTTGCAGGATTAAAAGAAAAGATTCCATATTTAAAAGAACTTGGGATCAATGCAGTAGAATTAATGCCGATCTTTGAGTTTGATGAGATGATCAATGCAAGAGAGGTTGACGGAAAACAGCTTGTAGAATACTGGGGATATAATACGGTTGGATTTTTCTCACCAAATGCCAGTTATGCGGCAGCCGAAGAGGTCAATAATGAAGGAACAGAATTAAAAGAACTGATCAGAGAATTCCATGAAAATGGAATCGAAGTTATTTTGGACGTTGTTTTTAACCATACAGCGGAAGGAAATGAACAGGGGCCATTCTTTAGTTTTAAAGGATTTGACAATAATATTTATTATTTATTAACACCAGAAGGACATTACTATAACTTTAGTGGATGTGGAAACTCTCTAAACTGTAACCATCCAGTGGTTCAGCAGATGATCCTTGAATGTTTAAGACACTGGACAGTTCATTATCGTGTGGATGGTTTCCGCTTTGATCTTGCAAGTATTCTGGGAAGAGACGAAGACGGAATGCCAATGAACAATCCACCGCTATTACGAAGTCTAGCTTACGATCCACTACTTAGAAATGTCAAGTTGATCGCAGAAGCATGGGATGCCGGTGGATTATACCAGGTAGGAAATTTCCCTGCAAGTAAACGTTGGGCAGAATGGAATGGACAGTACCGTGATACAATGCGTGGATACTTAAAAGGAGACTTCTGGGAAGCAAACAGCGCCGCATGGAGAATCTGTGGTTCCGGAGATTTATATGGTGGATATTATTCTGAAGGAAATAACAACTATGCCGGATATAATTCCTGCATCAACTTCCTTACTTGTCATGATGGATTTACGTTATATGATCTATATTCTTATAACAATAAACATAATGAAGCAAATGGCTGGAACAACACAGACGGAGCGAACGATAACCGAAGCTGGAACTGCGGTATGGAAGGAGATACGAATGATCCAGAAGTACTAAAACTAAGATATCGAATGATCCGAAATGCCTGTGCCATCTTAATGTGCAGCCGTGGAACACCAATGTTCTTCTCAGGAGACGAATTTGGAAATACGAAGTTTGGAAACAATAACAGCTACTGTCAGGACAATGAAATCTCATGGATCGACTGGAGCTTATTAAAGAAGAACAAAGAATTATTTGAATTCTTCAAGTTTATGATCGCATACCGAAAGAAACATCCAGTCATCCGAAAGAAGCTTGATAATGCAGTCTGCGGAATGGAAGGAATGCACGCACACGACGTCAACGCAGACCGCATGGAAGTATCACAAAATGCAAAAACATTGGCAGTCAGCTTTGCAGGATACGACCGCAAGAAATGTAAAGATGATCTTGTTTACGTTGCAGTGAATGCTTATTGGGAAGAAGTGCGCATCACACTTCCAAACCTTGCAAATCATGGAGCCTGGTATCTGAGTGTGGATACTTATGGCGATGAGAATGGAAAGTATTGTTATGAAGAAGGAGAAGAAATTCGCATTGATCATGAGTATGTGATGAAACCACGATCTATTGTGGTATTTACTGGGCGACAGGTTTTAAGGTAAATTTTGTGTGTATGTTTTAATGTATTGGTTTATACTTTTAGGCAATAGATAACTGAGAATTCTCTTAATTTAAGGTCTCGTAGAAATTAAGATAAGAGAATTTTCAAATATTTTGATATCGGTTAAAACTGAACTTGATGACAGAGTATTTAGGAAAAGAAAACATATAAAAAATTGACCTTCTGGTGTATATGATAGAAATAAGATAAGAATCAATATTTAGAATAAAACGGTGGCAACGATTAGCATATTTTAAGTGCTTTTTTTACAAATTCGCAGCGTCCTGTGGTTGATTGTCTGAACGTAGCTGCGGGCATTTTGGCTCGCATCCAGTGAGTTATCAAAGGAACAGGTGCGGATCAGCGATTTGTAAAAAAAGCTCTTAAAATATGCGTGTTGCCACCGTTTTATTCTAAATATTGATTCTTATCTTATTTCTATCATATACAATGAAAGCCTATAAATCCTTTCCAGTAAGCATCTTATATGCCTGGAAATATTTATCGATTGTCTTATCAACAATATCCTGAGGAAGTTTCCAGTCGTGATCATTGTTCTTTAACCAGTCACGGGCGAACTGTTTGTCGAAGGATGGCTGTCCATGACCTGGTTCGTATTCGTCTGCTGGCCAGAAACGGGAGCTGTCTGGTGTTAGCATTTCGTCACCGATTACCATGTTACCGTCTTCATCAAGACCAAATTCAAATTTAGTATCTGCGATAATGATTCCGTGTTCTAATGCATAATCTGCGCATTTCTTATATAATGCGATTGTTTTGTCACGTAACTGTTCTGCATATTCCTGACCTTTTCCAGGGAATTCTTTCTCAAGAACTTCAACGCTTCTTTCAAAAGAGATATTCTCATCATGATCACCGATTTCTGCTTTTGTAGATGGTGTGTAGATTGGTTCAGGAAGTTTGTCGGATTCTTTTAATCCTTCAGGAAGTTTGATTCCACAGACTGTACCATTTTCCTGATAACTTGCCCAACCGCTACCTGTAATATATCCACGAACGATACATTCAATAGGAAGCATTGTAAGTTTCTTGCACATCATGCTGTTTCCGTCGTATTTTTCCTGCTGGAAGAATTCAGGCATGTCTTTGACATCAACAGAGATCATGTGGTTAGGAACGATGTCTTTTGTAAGGTCGAACCAGAATTTAGACATCTGTGTTAAAACAGTTCCTTTCTTTGTGACATCATTCTTTAAGATGACGTCAAAGCAGCTGATACGGTCAGTTGCAACCATGATCAGGCTGTCACCATTGTCATAAATCTCACGAACTTTACCTTCTTTGATCGGTTTCATTTCTTTCATTATTCATACCTCGCTGATAAATTGTCTCAATGTTTCTCAATTTTTCACTCTTTGTCTAATAATATAACATCAATTGTCGAAAAAATAAAGTCTGGATTGGAATTGTGAAGGTAGGATATATGGAAAGAAAAAGAAATTGTTTTGTGCAATATGACTAAAAAAAATCAAAAGGTCTTATTCATAATCATGGAAAAGCAATGTTTGATTGATGGTACATAAAAGATATGCAAATTTTAAATAAAGATATATCTTTTGAAACGTAAAAACATATCCTATGAACAAGTTAAAGGAGGATTTTGGATATGGGAGGAAACAATAAGTTTATAGATAAGTTTTCCAATGTCGCAATGCGAGTTGGAGGGCAGATCCATCTGAAAGCACTGCGAGATACATTCGCAACGATCATGCCACTATACATCCTGGCAGGGGTAGCGGTACTGATCAACAATGTTGTATTACCGCTCATCTTAAAAGGAAATGCACTTGTAAATGCACAGTATTGGGGCACTGTCATTACAAATGGTACATTAAATATCTCAGGATTACTTGTGGCACCAATCGTTGCTTATATGTTATCACAAAGCAAACGATTTGAAAACCCACTTGCAGCAGCGATCATTGCTCTGGCAAGTTTGATCGTTATGATGCCAAACGTCTTAGAAGTCACACCAGTTGGTGCAGACAAAGCCGTTCAGGTATCTTAGTATTAGCATTCTGGGGAATTATTTCCACTGTATTATTCGTATGTTTCGATACAAACCTTGTAGCATTACCAGCCATTGGAATCGCCATTGCTTATGCGGCAACAGCCGGCAAATTCAATCGTTTGGAAAAATGGACCAAAGCAGGGAAAATTAGATACTTATGAATATCTGTCCAATTTCCTGGGAATCCTTTATGGAGTTCTAGACCCTGAAATATTCATTTTAAGCGGAAGTGTTGCATTGAAAATTCCTGGATTTATTGAGAAAGTAGAAAAAAGAACAAAAGAAAAGGTATATGATGCCTTAAAAGAAAATATAAAAATCGTGCCGGCGGCATTTGGGGAAGATTGCGGGCTTGTTGGAGCTGCATGTCTGATCCTTCAGGATCCGTCATAAGGAAAGGACACATGAATATGAGTCAAAAAGTTACATTTCAGTGGTCAAGATTGATCAGAGATCTTGAGACAGGGGAAGCTGATGAAAATGCAGTAAAATTTTATCAGGACGTGATTGATGAATGCAAGAAGAATGATATCATCTTAGTATTAAATCTTCATCATTTCGATCTTCCAATTGAACTATTCCAGAAATATGGAGGATGGGAAATCTATCCAAAAGCAATCTATGACATTGCAAAAAATTCTTATCAGTAAGAGTAGATAGATGGGTGCTTTTGGCATTTGCAATATGTTTTGCCCTCTGATAACAAATCGTGTATAATAAAAACAGAAGTGTGCCTAGGCATACTCGAATGGAGAAAATAAATTGACAAAATACGAACGTATTGCAAATGACATGAAAGAAAAATAGAAAACGGAATCTACAAACCGAACGACCAGCTGCCATTTGAAGCAGAAATGTGTGAAGCCTATGGGGTTAGCCGTATCACAGTCAAGAAGGCAATGGATCTTCTTGTCAATGAAGGACTGGTTGTGAAATGCCGCGGTGCCGGGACTTTTGTGAAGAATATACCATTGATGACAGATACAGATCATCCTTATTCTACATCCAATCAGTTTTCAGGATTTGCACACACGGAAGGACATACCAATGTCACATCCATGGTACATGATTTTCAAGTAATTCCTGCAACCAAAGAAATAGCATCGCGCCTTAAGATCGAAGAAGTAGAACAGATCGTATTTTTAGACGATGGAAGAATCTTTGAATATTCCAAATCAAGACACCGAGGAGACAGATTTGAACTACATACTGTCAGTGTACAATAAGAAATTAAACCAGAAAAGGAGAAGCCTGAAACTGTTTATATCAGTTTTAGGCTGATTGTATTTATGAAATTTTATTACGCACCCATGGAAAGTATCACGATTTACTTATACCGAAATATTTATGAGAAACTATTTGGAGAAATCGATAAATATTACACACCATTTATCATGCCAAATGGCAAAAGAACCTTCAAAACAAGAGAATTTCAAGACGTCTTACCAGAACACAATGAAGGTCTGCACATTGTACCGCAGATTCTGACAAAAAGTTCCAAAGATTTTATTCGGACAGCCAAAGAATTAAAAGAATTAGGATACGATGAAGTCAATTTAAATCTGGGCTGCCCATCAAGAACTGTTGTAGCTAAACAAAAAGGTTCCGGATTTTTACGAGAGCCAGAAGTATTAGACGATTTTCTTACAGAGATTTTCGATGCATTAGATATGAAGATTTCGATTAAGACAAGAATCGGATTGCGAGACACAGAAGAATTCGAAGAAATCCTAAGCATTTATAACCGCCATCCAGTTTATGAACTAACCATTCACCCAAGATTGCAGCAGGAATTCTATAAAGGAAAACCACACTTAGATGTCTTTGAATACGCAGTAGAACATAGCGAGAATCCACTCTGCTATAATGGAGATATTGTAACCAAAGAAGACTACGACAATATCACAACAAGATTTCCAAGTATAGATGCAGTGATGATCGGAAGAGGCCTGCTAAGAAATCCAGCGCTTATCCGTGAGATCAAATACGGACAGAAATTAACAAAAAGAGAATTACTTGCCATGCACGATGCTCTATACGAAGGCTATCAGGAATACCTAAGCGGAGACAAAAATGTTCTATATAAAATGAAAGAATTCTGGAACAACGCAGCCGTGATGTTCACAAACCACGAAAAATACGCAAAAAGAATACGAAAAGTCCAGACATTAAAAAATTATGAACAGGCAG
The DNA here is from genome assembly GCF_025567365.1 of Anaerostipes amylophilus. NCBI lineage: Bacteria > Bacillati > Bacillota > Clostridia > Lachnospirales > Lachnospiraceae > Anaerostipes > Anaerostipes amylophilus. Next base: position 191,765 of record NZ_JAOQJG010000002.1, read on the forward strand.
TGAATGCATTATTTAGAGATCAACAATTAATTTAATAAATTGGAGAAGCCACATAAAAGAAACGGAATCCTGAAGATTAACAGAATTCCGATAGCTGAAAGAGAAGGCCAGCGCCTTGAGACGCTGGTCTAGTAGTCATAAGGGCTTATAGCCCTGGAGCGAACCACCCGTTGGACGGGTGGTCCTGATTTTTGTAAAAACAAGCAACGTATCATAAGAAATCATATAAAAATCATGCGATCTAGAATCCCTTAAAGAAACTATTTGTCTGACATGATCAACTCCGGCAAGATCCGTAAAATCAAAACAAGAAACATGAGAATGCACGATCTCATTTCCAGAACTAAACAGCAAAACTTCAGAATTTGGATAAATGGAACAAATAAGATCAAGTTCTTTCGAAACATTATGATCAGTTACAACGACGATTTTGTTACTCATAATACGACCTCCTAAAAATATTTAACAGGATTATTACCAGAAAGGGGGAATGTATACATAAAATTTTAATTTCTGTCTTCAAACTACAAATCACAATTTCTATTGACAATCCAATCTCCCATATATTATAATGACCCAATAGGCAACGACGGAGAAAAGTACCATAAATTATCGTTCCCAGTGAGCAGGCGATAGTGAGAATCCTGTAAAGTGAATTTATGCGAAGAACACTCCCGAGCATCAATCTGAACGCAGAACATGGATATAAGATTAGACCCTGTCAGTAGGTGCGACGTAAGCTGGGCGTTAACTGGCACACAAGAGAGACTGCAAGACAGTAAATCAGGTGGTACCGCGGACTAGAGATATACAGTTCGTCCTGAAGTAACAATTTCAGGACGGACTTTTTTAATACTCATTTTTACAACAGGGAATTAAAAAACCGCCTGAACGATAGATAGAGAATACGAGAAAAAGGAGAAAAAGAAAATGTCAGACATGTACCGTACCAGAACCATGGACCAGATTTCTGAAGGTGACATTGGAGAAGAATTAAAGATCGCCGGATGGGTAGAGAATATCCGTGACCACGGTGGAGTATCATTTATCGACTTACGCGATATGTATGGAGTGATGCAGGTCGTATTAAGAGATACAAGTTTATTGGACCACGTAAGAAAAGAAGAATGTTTATCCGTAGAAGGTGTGATTCAGCACAGAGACGAAGAAACATACAACCCTAAAATTCCTACAGGAACGATCGAATTAGAAGCGCATAAGATCGATATCTTAGGAAAAGTATACAGAGATCTTCCATTTGAGATCGCAACAAGTAAAGAGATCCGTGAAGATGTACGTTTAAAATACCGCTATCTTGATCTGAGAAACAGAAAGGTAAAAGATAACATCTTATTCCGTTCCAAAGTGATCCGTTTCTTAAGAGAAAAGATGGAAGACATGGGATTCGTAGAAGTTCAGACACCAATCCTTTGTGCATCATCCCCAGAAGGAGCTCGTGACTACGTCGTACCTTCAAGAAAATACAAAGGTAAATTTTACGCATTACCACAGGCACCACAGCAGTACAAACAGTTACTGATGGTATCTGGAATCGATAAATACTACCAGATCGCACCATGCTTCAGAGATGAAGATGCCCGTGCAGACCGTTCTCCAGGAGAATTCTACCAGTTAGACTTTGAGATGGCTTTCGCAACACAGGAAGATGTCTTCAAGATCGGAGAAGAAGTATTAACAGAGACATTTAAGAAATTCGCACCAGAAGGAAGCGTTATCACAGAAGCACCATACCCAATCTTCAGCTACAAAGAAGCAATGCTGCAGTTTGGTAGTGATAAACCAGACCTTCGTAACCCATTAAGAATCATCGATGTGACAGATTTCTTCCAGAGATGTACATTCAAACCATTCCATGGACAGACAGTACGTGCGATCAACGTTCATGCAAAACTTTCCAAAGGACAGCATGAAAAACTGTTGAAATTCGCACAGTCAATCGGTATGGGTGGACTTGGATACTTAGAAGTCAAAGAAGAAATGAAATACAAAGGACCAATCGACAAGTTCATTCCAGATGATATGAAGATGGAATTAGCCGAGATGGCTGGATTACAGGAAGGAGACACAATCTTCTTCATCGCAGCACCAGAAAAAGCTGCATGTATCTACGCAGGACAGATCCGTAACGAATTAGGAAGCAGATTAGATCTGTTAGAGAAGAATGCATACCGTTTCTGCTATATCAACGACTTCCCAATGTATGAGATCGATGAAGAAACAGGTAAATTAGGATTTACACATAACCCATTCTCTATGCCACAGGGTGGATTAGAAGCATTAAATGAAAAAGATCCATTAGATATCTTAGCATACCAGTATGATATCGTATGTAACGGAGTTGAATTATCTTCAGGAGCCGTTCGTAACCACGACATGGAGATCATGGAAAAAGCATTCGATATCGCAGGATATGATAAAGAAACATTAAAAGACAAATTCGGAGCATTATACAACGCATTCCAGTTCGGTGCACCACCACATGCAGGAATGGCACCAGGAGTAGACCGTATGATTATGTTACTTCGCAACGAAGAAAACATCCGAGAGATCATCGCCTTCCCAATGAGCGGAACAGCACAGGATCTCATGTGCGGAGCACCAAACGAGATTACAGAACAGCAGCTTCGTGAAGTGCATATTAAGGTTAGAGATTAATTAGAGATTATAAGATTTAAAAATAAGGAGATATTTTCGCGAGATAAGGAAATATCTCTTTATTTTTGTCTAAAAATTATGATTTTATAAAATAAAACAAGAAAAAATTATGCAAAAATGATAAAAAACATAAGAATTATGTTGAATAATATATATATAAAGAGATATAATAGAAACAGATTAACAGTACAGTAATGTTTGTTTATAATAAAATAAAAAACTCGCCGAAGCGAGTTTAAATCCACCACCATGTGGAACCCTAAAAAGGGCGACTACGAAAATTCGTTATTTGAACCGTGTAGTGTAATCTCATATGGTAATCAATTGAGATATTTTTATTATAAGCAGATTGATTTCTTCTGTCAAGAATGGAGAGGGACGAAAATGAATAAAAAGTATTATTTAGGATTAGATATAGGGACAAATTCTGTAGGATGGGCAGTAACAGATGAAAATTATAATCTTTACAAATATGCTGGAAAAAGAATGTGGGGAATTCGTTTATTTGAAGCAGCAGATACAGCAGCAGAACGAAGAATGAAACGCTCAAATCGGAGAAGATTATCAAGAAAGAAACAAAGAATAGATTTATTGCAAGAATTATTTTCAGAAGAAATTGTCAAGAAAGATCTTACATTTTTCATAAGATTGAATGAAAGCAGATTGCATTTCGAAGATAAATCTACAGGTGAGAAGTATCCATTATTTGTAGATAAAGAATATACAGATATTGATTATCATAAACAATATCCAACGATGTACCATTTAAGAAAAGAATTAATTGAGAATCCAGAACCGCATGATATTCGCCTGGTATATTTAGCATGCCATCATATTTTGAAAAATAGAGGGCATTTTTTGATTAATGGAAGTATCAGTGATGTAAAGAATTTATCATTTGTTTGCGGAGAAATGATAAAGGAATTTAATTCTGTGTCAGAATATGAAATAAGTTTAACAGATATAAGAGAATTAGAACGAATATTAAGTGATAAAAAGACTGCAAAATCAGTAAAAGCAAAACAAGTCGCACAATTATTTGAATGTACTCCGGCAGAGGATAAAGAACAACAAAAATGTGCTAAGGCAATTATTACCAATTTAAGTAAATTAATTGTAGGGTTAAAGGGTAATATCAGCAAAATGTTTCATCAGCCATTGGAAGAAATCAGTACAAAAAGTTTTAAATTTACAGAAGCGAAATATGAAGATGAGATCATGCCTGCAATTGAAGAAAATTATCCAGATTATGCAAGTGTAATTGATAGAATCAAAGGTGTATATGATTGGAGTGTATTAGTTGAAATCTTAGATGGAGAAGATTATTTATCATTTGCAAAGGTAAAAGCGTATGAAAAACATGGGAAAAATCTACATATATTAAAAAATGTTATGAAAAAATATTGCAAAGATGAAGTGTATCAAGCTTTTTTTAATGGAATCAACGAAAAAAATGGTTATGGAAATTATATTGGAGCAATTCGGAAGAATGGTCATACATATAAAATGGATCGATGTAAATCAGAGGAAGATTTTTATAAAGGTTTACAAAAGATTTTATCTACAATTGTTCCAGATCAAGAAGATGAAGAATTATTAGAAAAATTAAAGGCAGAAGTAGAGAATCAAACATTGTTACCATTAGCAAGATCAAAGGAAAATGGAACAATTCCGAATCAGGTTCATCTTCAGGAATTAATGAAAATATTGGATAACGCAAAAGAATATTTGGATTTTTTGAAGAAAGAAGATGAGTATGGAACAATAGCTGAGAAGATTATATCTATTGCAAAATTTAGGATACCATATTATGTAGGACCATTAAGCAGGAGACATAAAGAAGAAGGTTCTAATTCATGGATGATAAGAAAAGAAGAAGGAAGAATTTATCCATGGAATTTTGGAGATAAAGTGGATGTAGAACAATCAAATAAGGAATTTATTGAGCGTATGACAAATAAATGTACTTATTTAATCGGAGAAGATGTTTTACCGAAAAACTCTTTGTTATATTCAAAATATATGGTACTAAATGAACTGAATAACCTAAAAATAAGAGGAAATAAAATATCTGTGGAACTAAAACAGAGAATTTATAAAGATCTATTCTGTACAATGGCAAAAGTGACAGGAAAGAGAATTTTAGAATACCTAAAGATGGAAGATCCAGAAATTGTACAGGAAGATATTAGTGGATTTGATATTGATTTTAAATCGGCTCTTGCATCTTATTTAGATTTCAAAAAACAAGTAGTAGGAAATGAAATAGAAAAAGATCATTATAAAGAAATTATAGAAGAAATCATTAAATGGAAAACAATCTATGATGATGATTCCAAAATGATGAGAAGAATGATAGAACGAGAATATCCAGAGGTATTTGATAAAGAACAGATAAAGAAAATCTGTCAGTTGAAATATAGTGGATGGGGAAATTTCTCTGACAGATTTTTGAATGGTGTTAGAGGTGCAGATAAAGAGACTGAGGAAAGTTATACGATCATAGAAGCATTATGGAAAACAAATTATAATCTGATGCAGCTTCTAAGCAAACAATTTAGTTTTAAAGAGGAAATTGATCAGATAAATGCGGAAAAAGCAGGTGATGTAGGGAAAATCAATTATGAAAATACAGTCAAAGATTTAATCGTGTCGCCATCTAATAAACGTGCAATATGGCAGACGATACAGATTGCAGAAGAAATAAAAAAAGTAATGAAATGTGAGCCAGAAAGAATCTTTATTGAAATGGCACGAGGAGGAGAAAAAGAGAAAAAAAGAACTGTTTCAAGAAAGACAAGATTGCAGGAATTATATGCTGGGTGCAAAGATGATACACGCAATTGGATGAAAGAAATTGGCGATAGGGAGGAACGAGAATTCAATAGCCGAAAACTCTATTTGTATTATACACAGATGGGAAAATGTATGTATACAGGAGATGAAATAGATGTGGATGCATTGATGAAAGGGAATTCTAACTGGGATATTGATCACATTTACCCACAGTCAAGAATTAAGGATGATAGTTTAGATAATATGGTTTTGGTTCGAAAAGATGTAAATAATAAAAAGCGAAATAAAATTCTGTCTCCAAAGATTCGAGAAGATATGAAAGGATACTGGACAATGCTATGTCAGAAGGGCTTGATTTCAAAAAGGAAATACGACCGATTGACAAGGACAACAGATTTTACGGACGAAGAATTGTCAGGATTTATTGAGAGACAATTGGTAGAAACAAGACAGTCATCAAAAGCAGTAGCAGAGTTGTTGAATCGATTGTATAAAGATTCAGAAGTTGTTTATGTAAAAGCTGGATTAGTTTCAGATTTCCGACATGATAATGATCTGCTGAAATCCAGAAGAGTGAATGATTACCATCATGCAAAAGATGCATTTTTGAATATAGTAGTTGGAAATGTTTATCATGTAAGATTTACATCGAATCCTAGAAAATGGATTAAAGACAATAGAGATAGCAATTACAGCATTCGTAGAGTATTTAATTATGATGTAAAACAAGGCGATAAGATTGTATGGCATGGAAGTGAAAATGGTGGACACAGTATTGATCAGATAAAGAAGATAATGAGTCGAAATGATATTTTATATACAGAATACACATATTGCGAAAAAGGTCAGTTGTTTAATGAAACTTTAGCGAAGAAAGGGAATGAAAAAGCGATAGCTTTAAAGAAAAATCTTGATCCAGTAAAATATGGAGGGTACACCACTCCGAAGACATCAGCATTTGCATTTGTTGAATTTGATGGAAAGAAAAAAGAACGGAAAAATCATATTGTGGAAATTCCAGTATATGTTGTAAATATTGCGAAGAGAGAACCAGATGCAGTAAAAAAATATCTGGAAGAGAGAAAAGGATATAGCAATGTAGTTATTAAGAAATATCCGATCAAGAAGAATAGTTTGATAAAGATGGATGGGTATTTGGCAAGATTGAGAGGAGCGAATGAAAAGGATATTATATTAAAGAATGCAGTTCAATTAATTTTAAATAAAGACTTGTACGAGATAGTACGAAAAATTGAAAAGTATTTGGAATATAATTTACAATATCAAGCTGATGCTAAATTTGAAGGATTTACAATGAAAGATTTAAATATGATATATGAAGAATTGTATTTAAAATTAAAAGAAAGTATTTTTCAAAAGCGTCCAGCGCAGCAAATGAAAACATTAGAAAAAGGAAAGGAAGCATTCATATCTATAGAAAATTTAGGGGAAAAAGCAAAAGTAATCAATGAGATAATTGCAATGTTTCGATGTGATGCTACAACTGTAGCTAATCTTAAAGTAATTAATGGGTCACAGAATGCTGGAAGTATGAAGGTTAATAAAAATACGTTAACATCAAAATCATTGAAATTGGTTCATCAGTCAATTACAGGACTATTTGAAACGGAAGAGGAATTAGTATGAGTTGGAGAACTGTAGTAATTACAGGAAATGCTAAGTTGGATTATAAAATGGATTATATGGTAGTTCGCAAATCAGATATGACAACTCGAATCTATATTGGAGAAATTGGCATGTTGATCATTGAATCAACAGCCATTTCTCTAACAACAATGCTACTAAGTGAATTAACAAAACATAAAATTAAAATAGTATTTTGTGACGAAAAACATAATCCACAATCAGAATTGATTCCATATTATGGAAGTCATGATACAAGTGCAAAAGTTAGAATGCAGACCCAATGGTCAAAAGAAGTAAAAGACAATATATGGACAGAAATTGTATCAGAAAAGATAAGAAAACAAAGTGATCATTTAAAAGAAAATGATCAAGAAGTTCAAGCTGACATGTTGAAGCAATATGTGAAAGAAATAGAATTGGGAGATAAAACGAATCGGGAGGGACATGCTGCAAAAGTTTATTTTAATGCACTGTTTGGATTAGATTTTTCGAGAAGCAAGGAATGTGCAATTAATGCGGCTTTAAATTATGGGTATGGTATTTTATTGTCTTGCTTTAACCGAGAAGTGATTGCGAATGGGTATATTACACAGCTAGGATTATTTCATAACAATATGTTTAATCAGTTTAATTTAGCTTCAGATTTGATGGAACCATTTCGAATTCTTGTAGATCGTATTGTGGTAAAAAATAAACCAGAGAAATTTGAGAGAGAGGAAAAATTAGATTATATATATATGCTGGAGGATGAAGTATTGATTGATGGGAAATATCAGTATGTCAGCAATGCAATAAAAATATACTGCAGGAGTATTTTTGATGCGTTAAATGAAAATGATGTATCATTGATCAAATTTTATAGGATGATATGAGTTATAGATTTATGAGAGTGATTGTATTTTTTGATTTACCAACGATTAGTTTAGAGGATAAAAGAGAGTATCGGAATTTTCGAAAATTTTTGCTGAAGAAGGGATTTGCCATGATGCAGGAAAGTGTGTACAGCAAATTGGCATTAAATACGACTGTAGCTAATGGGGTTGTTTCGAGTGTAAAAGAGCATAAACCTAAAGATGAATTGGTGCAGATGCTTGTTATCACAGAAAAACAATATTCTAAAATGGAATATATTATTGGGAAAAAAGGTTCAACAATTATTGATTCGGATCAAAGGACGGTTATATTATGAAATTTATAAGCCATGGAAATGGAATAGAAAGCAGGTTGGAAACAGAAAGGATTAATGCAATCATATTGGAAGATTCAGAACAATATACAGGATTAATTCAAAAATTATGGAATCAGATTCATAAAGTTGAAGAAACATTATTGCTATATGGAGTGGAAAATGAATTATTAGATATGAGTAAACAATGCGATTTATTATTTTCAATTAGAGACTTAAGTTTACAAAATTCCAGAATTCAGAAAAAATTGATCACATATTTGTCAGAAGAAATCCAAATGAGTGAATTATATGACAAAATAGTTGAAAATCAAGCGGAATTATTACGAATTATAGAGGAAATAAAGAATCTTTCAGAATATCCCATTTGTATGAATGAAGAGTATAATATAGTAGATATATTGAAATATCTCGGAGTGAAATTATCAGAAACAGAGGGAAGTTTTTGTGAAAAATTAATCGATTATATGAAAATTAGTTATGATTTTTTGAAGATAGATGTGTTTTTTGTAGTAGGTTGCAAAGGATATCTGAAAGAAAAAGATTATGAATATTTGCAGGAATGGACAAGATATCAGCAAATTACACTAGTATTGATAGAATGTGATGAAGATCGGTTGCCATTGGGGATGAATAAGTATATAATTGATAGGGATAAATGTGTTATACATTAATTCCATATGAGAATACAACATGTGATGTAGTGGCATGACTTGAAAATTGAGGTTTGAGAGTAGTGTAATTTCATATGGTAATCAAACAGTCTGCCTTGAATAGTGTATGTTACAGCCGTTTGAGAGTAGTGTAATTTCATATGGTAATCAAACGGAAATAAAGTAACAATTGATTTAACAGAGGTTTGAGAGTAGTGTAATTTCATATGGTAATCAAACTCATCAATCGGTGTATAAAAAGGAATTGTTGTTTGAGAGTAGTGTAATTTCATATGGTAATCTGGTGTTTGAAGATAAAAATCATTTGAATCTTGTAATATAGCTTTAAATGATGAATCAAAACAACATATAAAAGACAGGAAACAGACCAAAGAAGGTCAGCTTCCTGTCTTTTTGTTTACCAGAAAAATTTTACATGCTACAATAATAAAAAACAGACATCAAAGGAGGACACCAACATGAAGATCAAAAATGCAACAATGAAAGATTTCGACACAGCCTATGAATACATCAAAAAACTCTGGGACTACAACACCTACGACTATGAAACAACCAAAGAAGTCTACGAAAAAGTACTACAAGACGAAAACAGTTTTGCATTTTTTGCAATAGAAGACGATGGAACTTTTCATGGATTCTGCCATGGAGATTATTTTCATACCTTCTGGATGTCAGGGCTTACCTGCTATGTATCAAGTTTGATCACAAACGAAGAAGACCGAGGTAAAGGATATGGTGTAAAATTATTAGATCATGCAAAGAAATTGGCAAAAGAACGAGGATGTAAAGCAATCACTTTAGACTCCGGACTGCCAAGAGTACAAGCTCACGGATTTTATGAACATTACGGATTCGAGAAAAGCTGCTATGGATTTGAATTAGCACTGTAGAAGAAAGGAAAAATAATGAAAATATTAGTTAGTGCCTGTTTATTAGGGATCGACTGCAAATACAACGCAAAAAACAATAAAAATGAACAGGTCCTAAAGTTACTAAAAGACCACGATTTGGTCCCAGTCTGTCCAGAGATCATGGGAGGACTGCCAACACCGAGAATTCCGGCAGAAATACATCAAAACAAAGTTATCGCAAAAGATGGCAAAGATGTTACAAAACAATACCAAAAAGGTGCCGAAGAGACACTAAAAATTGCAAAGTTATATAACTGTCACACAGCGATCCTAAAAGAAAAAAGTCCATCTTGTGGCTGTGGCAAAGTCTATGATGGAACATTTACAGGCACGCTGATCAATGGGGACGGAATCACAGCTAGATTATTAAAAGAACATGGAATCAAAATCACAGGGGAAACAACCTTAGATATCACAGAATAAAATAGTGAACAGTAAAATGAGGATCCAAATATGAACAACAAACAAAAACTATTAACCGCAACAGCGATTACAGGAACTATTGTCAGCGCATCTGCATTTACTGTCTTCGATTATGCGATCTGTCGAAGAAAAAAACAGCCAGATGTCCGTAAAAAAGAAAAATGGAAACCATATCTTGATTACGTTTTAAAAGAACAAGAATGGCTAAAAGAACACCAAGAACAAGAATTAAAAGAAATCAGATCAAAAGACGGACTAACACTACGGGCAGCCTACATCCCAAGAGAAAATGCCAAAGGAACTATTATCTGCATGCACGGTTACCATTCAACAAATGATATCGAATTCGTACCGGAAGTCCGATTTCTATGGAATCTTGGATACAGCATTCTTCTTCCATGGCAGAGAAGCCACGGAAAAAGCGAAGGACGCTATATTACTTATGGAGTGAAAGAACGCCATGATCTCAAACGATGGATTTTGTATACCAATCGGAATCTGGCAGCCAAGAACAAAGATATTTTTCTATGTGGAATTTCTATGGGGTGTGCTACAACCTTAATGGCAGCAGGTCTGGACCTTCCAGACAATGTAAAAGGAATTATTGCTGACTGCGGATTCACTTCTCCATGGGATATCATCAAACACGTAGCCAAAGAAAGATTTCATCTTCCACCATTTCCATTAATGTACATGGTAGATTTGATCAGTGAAGTAGTAGCAGGATTTGGATTGAAAGAAGTCAGCATCCCAGAAATAATGAAACGAAACAAGATTCCAGTGTTGTTTATCCATGGAGATGCAGACGATTACGTTCCGATGTGGATGACGATCAAAAATTATGAAGCCTGTGCAGCAAAGAAAGAACTCTATATTGTTTCAGGAGCAGGACACGCACTAGCATTTTCAAAAGATATGGAAGAGGGAAAACGAAGAATCAAAAATTTCATAAATAAATATAAGACGATCTAAAATAAGAAGAACCATTCCGTATAAATGATTTTACAGAATGGTTCTTGTATTATAAATTTCCTAAAAAAACCTATTTTAAGATCATAAGATAACTTTCCGGCCGCTGTGTGATCTTGATTTCTTTCAGAATTCTAAAATTGGATTTTACAGCGAACTGTTTTACATATTCACGGTTTCTTGTATACATAATGATCATTCCTTCAGGCCCTAGCACCCTCTTAGCAAATGGAAAGAACTTCTCATAAACATCACGAATCTCAGATTCCGTTTTCTGCCCAGTTGCATAAGGCATCTCCGTAAAGATCTCATCAAATGGATAATCGTGGGTAAATGTAAAACAATCCTTATTGATATAATGAACGATCTGATCAGCCAGATTCGTATTATAAATCGCCTTCTCGATCGCTTCTGGAGAATGATCGATTCCATAAGAAGTATTTCCTTTTACAACTTTCTGACGCTCGATCAGCATGGTACCAACACCGCAGAAAGGATCAAGAACCTGTGCATCCGGGATCATATAATCTTTCGCAAGTTCTACAAGAAGCGCAGCGTTAACTGGTTTGATACTTGTTGGAATAAATTTTTCGCGGTAATCAAAACGACGATCCACAATTGTATTTAATTTTACTAATAAATAATAATCACCAGATTTCCCCTCAATCATACGAATCTCAAATTCATAGTGAGAAGTAGAATTTCTTAATTTGCGTCCAGTAAGCTCTTCTAAGTTCGAAGCAACCTTTTTAGCAAATTTAGAACGCTCAGAAAGAGGCATACGGCTTTTTACTCCGATTCTGAAGTAAAAAGGGAAATCTCCTTCATGCGTATTTTCTAATAACGCCATCAGATTCGAACCAGCGATCACGGATGCAGCAACATCAGCATCAGGTTTACATGAAACCATGCCTGGAATCTGAAATAACAATTCATTGTATGTGCGGATCGGTAATAAACGATTCAGATGATTTGTCTTTACACGCACGCCCATTTTTGAAGAAGCAGCTGAAGATTCATCCATCAAGGCAGCAGTAATTTCCGGGTGTAATGGGTTAGTGCGGAAAATACAATGAAATGTCTGGCGGCCGCCTAAAAATCTATGCTTCTTAAATGGTTCGATCGTATTGATCAGTTCAGAAAGTGCATGAAGTTCATGTTCTACATGCTTTTTCTCATCGTCAGAAGCTTCATAAAGAGATAATTCTTCATAACGTTTTCGGAAAACATCCACATAAGGAGCCGCATTTAAAGATTTTAAAGCAGTTAAATAAGCCTCTTTTACAAAACGTGTATCTTCTGTCTGATAAGCATGAAATACAGCATCGCTTTCAGAAGAAAGTGCCAGATCACCGATCAAAAGAGCAGCATTTTTTCTTGTTTTTGCATCTTCATTTTCTAAAAATACGGATAAGTCCAGATCACCATCATGGATCCAAGACAACAAAAGTTTTCTTTTAGAAGAATCCTTGATCTCCTGACGCAGGGAACTTAAAGACTGACGTACTTCGATATTTTGATTTAATCTTTTACATAAACGATTGATCATATATACATTCCTTTTCTAAATAATGTGTATAAGGAAAAGTCCTTAAAAACTATAAAAACAGTATACCTTATTGAAATAATTTTTGCAAAAAAAGTGAAAATCATGCTATAATAATATGTAACCAAGAGAATAATAGATAAGGAAGTATATGAAACATATAACGATTAAGAGAGCAGAACAGAGTGACGTTGATGCGATCATGGAACTGATGCAAGAAGCAGTAGATACCGTGAAAGTTTCCGACTGGTTTCTGCCAGATGACAGACAATATGTATCAGAACACATAATCGACCGAGGATTTACATTGAAGGCAGTAAACAGCAGCAATGAGATCTTGGGCTTTTTTATTGTCGATTTTCCAGACAGATCAAAACATAATCTGGGATATGATCTAGATTATGATGACGATAAGATACGGAAAGTCGCACATATGGATTATGCAGTCGTGACAAGCAAAGCAAGAGGACTTGGGCTTCAGAGAAGATTTTTTGAAGAAGCTGAGAAGCAGCTAGAAGATACACCATATGAATATTTCCTTGGAACCGTTCATCCGGATAATATCTACAGCCGGACAAACTTTCTAAAAGCAGGTTACCGGGAAGCAAGACGAATGTCAAAATACGGTGGTATGCAACGTGTCATCATGGAAAAGGAGAAATGACTATGAGTAATCAGTATGATGTTATTATGATCGGAGCAGGACCTTCTGCTATTTTTTGTGCTTATGAATTAAAGAGAAATAAGCCGGACATGAAAGTTCTTATGATTGAGAAAGGTCGAAGAATTGAAAAAAGAGCATGTCCAAAACGTAACACTAAAGTATGTGTTGGATGTAAACCATGTTCTATTACAACAGGATTTGCCGGAGCAGGAGCATTCTCAGATGGTAAATTATCCTTATCCCCAGATGTAGGTGGAAATCTTCCAGAGATTCTAGGATATGATAGAACGATCGAATTATTAAAAGAATCCGATGACATTTATTTAAAATTCGGAGCAGATGAGAAAGTATACGGAATCGACGAAGAAGAAGAGATCGCAAGCATCCGTAAGAAAGCAATCCAGGCAAACTTAAAACTGATCGAATGTCCGATCAGACATTTAGGAACAGAAGAAGGATATAAAATCTATTCAAGACTTCAGGAACATTTATTAAATGAAGGTGTTGATATGATCTTTGATACAATGGTCAAAGATATCATCATCGAAGACGGAGTTGCGAAAGGAGTCGTTACAGACAAAGGCGAGACATACACAGCCGATGAAATCGTAGCAGCTGTAGGACGTGAAGGATCCGAATGGTTAAGCGGAATCTGCAGAAAATATGACATTGAAACACAGGTAGGAACAGTCGATGTCGGAGTTCGTGTAGAAGTTCGTGACGAGATCATGGAAGAATTAAACAAGAGCCTTTACGAAGCAAAACTTGTTTATTACACACCAACATTTGATGATAAAGTCCGTGTATTCTGCAGCAATCCATCAGGAGAAGTGGCAACAGAATATTATGAAAATGGCCTTGCAGTCGTTAATGGTCATGCATACAAAGCAGAAGAATATAAAACAAACAATACAAACTTCGCATTGTTAGTATCTAAGAACTTTACCAAACCATTTAAAGAGCCAATTCAGTATGGTAAACATATTGCACAGTTAAGTAACATGCTTTGCGATGGTAAGATCTTAGTACAGCGTTTTGGAGATTTCGTAAGAGGAAGAAGAACAACAGAAGAACGTCTGGTTCGAAACAATATTACACCTACTTTAAAAGATGCAGTTCCAGGAGATCTTTCATTGGTATTCCCATATCGAATCATGAAAGATATCGAAGAAATGATCTATGCATTAGATGAAGTAACACCAGGTATGGCAAGTGATGAGACACTTCTTTACGGTGTAGAAGTGAAATTCTATTCTAATAAGATCTTAACAAACAAAGACTTTGAAACAAATATCAAAGGACTTCGTGCGATCGGTGACGGAGCTTCTGTAACAAGAGGATTACAGCAGGCATCTGCCAATGGATTAAGCGTTGCTAAGAGTATCTTAAATAAATAAAATATCAAATAAAAATATTAAAACAAAAATCCCTAACAGGTTTCTAAACCATTAGGGATTTTTCTGTTTGAAAATCCTGCAAAGAATAATTCTTCCTTATAAAAAAATTATTTTTTGAATTTAGGATGTTTTTCATAGAAAGCTTTGTTCGCCTGCTCTCCTGCAAGGATCAATCGATGAAGTCCTTCTTTAGGACATAAGAAACTTCCCAAAGGATAAGGTGTTTTGGTGTATAATCCATGAAAATCTGTTCCACCAGTCATGAAAAGATCATGTTCCTTACAAAGAGATGTAATATGCTCTCTTGTTTTTTCATCATTTCTTGGATGATTTAATTCAATTCCATCAAGCATATGTTCTTCGATCATCATCTCCATCACATTGTCAGCTTTATACTGCCCAGGATGTGCAAGCACGACAACGCCTCCGCAGGAATGAAGAAGATCCGTGACTGTTTTTGCATCCATATAGCGGTATGGAAATTTATGAGGGCCGCCAGCACGGAATAATTCGTTATGTAATTGACCGATCGGAGTTCCAGTATATCCCATCATGGAAAGAACCTGCATGATATGTGTGTAGTATACACCAGTACTTTCTTTGGATACTTCATAAAGCTGATCCATCGTGATCGGATATTCATCCATCAATGACTGATAAGATTTTGTGACAGCATCGGATAATTTCTTTAAGTCTTTGCTTAAAGAATGCTGAAGCCGGTCAGTGTCAATCGGATAATAACATAAAATATGAACATTCGTCTGTGTCTCCTCATGCCATGCGTTTGCCTCGACGGCAGGAATCGCATGAACACCAAGCTCTTTCCCAAGTCTTACAGCTTCCGAAATGGAATGTGTTGATTCGTGGTCAGAGATTGCAATATAATCAAGGCCGATACGTTTCGCATAAGGAATGATCTGGTCAACACGCATAGCACCATCAGATAAAACGGTGTGACAATGTAAGTCTGCTTTCATATAAAAATACCTCCAAAATATTTATTCCATTTTCTTTAAGATCGTTAAAATATTAGATAATGACTGATGAAATAATTCCTGATCTTCTTTTGACAGTGATTCAAAACGTTTGGAAAGGTATTCTTTGACAAGCACTTTTTCCTGAAGAATCAGCTGGTTTCCTTTCTCTGTGAGTTTTACATAAACCATTTTTCTGTTTTCATCACTTCTAAAACGTGTGACATACTCATCCTTCACAAGTGGAGAAACGGCTCTTGTAGCCTGTTCCTTAGATGATGCCAGATAAGAAGATAACTGTGACATATTCAATGAACGACCTCCAGACAGTGCAAATAAGATAAGAATCTGTGTTTTGGTAAGATCCATGGAAGGTATGTCGATCGTGTTTAAAAGAAATTTCTGACAGATTGGAAAAATTTCAAAAAGTGCAGAAACATCATTCAATGTAAATCCCTCTCTTTCGATGTTTTTCTAACTAAAAGTATACCACTTTATGAATAAAAATCAACAATCAACAAAAATCAATATTTGACAAAAGTCAAATAAAAAGATAAAATAGGAGAAACACTATAAAATGACCTTGATCAAAGGAGGTAACCTATGAGTGAAACAACAACACAGATGCAGGATTTTCTGACACGCCAGGCGAAAGTATGCCATGATAATTGTGAGATAGAGAAAGATCTGTACAAAGAGCTGGGAGTGAAACGAGGACTCAGAGATGTCGATGGAGTCGGCGTTCTTGCAGGTCTTACGAATATATCCTGTATTCAATCCAGTGAGATGATCAATGGAGAGAAAGTACCTTGTGAAGGAAAGTTATTTTATAGAGGATATAATATATATGAATTAGTCGATGGATTTATGAAGAGAGGCGAATTTGGATTTGAAGAAATCACCTATCTTTTACTATTTGGAAAACTGCCGGATGAAAAACAATTGAAAGAATTCAGAGAAATTTTGGCGCAGAGTATGACACTTCCAAAGAATTTCACAAGAGATGTTATTTTAAAGGCACCATCGAAAGACATTATGAACACGTTGACAAAGAGCATTTTAACACTGGCATCGTATGATGATAAAGCATCTGATATTTCTATGGAAAATGTATTAAGACAATGTCTGATGTTGATCAGTGTTTTGCCGATGATGGCAGTTTATGGATATCATGGTTACAATCATTACGTCAATGATGACAGCCTGTACATCCATCGTCCAGATCCAAACTGTTCCATGGCAGAAAATATTTTAAGAATGCTGCGTCCAGACAAATCTTATACAGAATTGGAAGCCAGAGTGTTAGATATTGCACTCGTTCTTCATATGGAACATGGAGGAGGAAATAACTCAACATTTACAACCCATGTCGTGACATCTTCAGGATCAGATACATATTCAGTGATCGCAGCTGCACTTTCATCATTGAAAGGTCCCAAACATGGAGGAGCGAATATCAAAGTTGTTGAGATGATGCAGGATTTAAGAAAAAATGTGGATGATATCAGTGATGAAAGTCAGGTAGAAGAATACTTAAGAAAACTGCTGCACAAAGAAGCATTTGACCAAAAAGGACTGATCTATGGAATGGGGCATGCAGTATATAGTATTTCAGATCCAAGAGCGCAGATTTTCAAAGCTTTTGTAAAGAAACTGGCCCTTGCAAAAGAAAGAGAAAAAGATTTCGAACTCTATTCTATGATTGAAACATTGGCACCAAAAGTAATCGCAGATGAACGAAAAATCTACAAAGGGGTCAGTGCAAATGTCGATTTCTACAGTGGATTTGTGTATAGTATGTTAGATATCCCATTGGAATTGTTCACACCGATCTTTGCGATGGCAAGAATCGTTGGATGGAGTGCCCATCGTTTGGAAGAATTAACAAATGTGGATAAGATCATTCGTCCTGCGTATCAGAGTGTACAAGATGAGAAAGAATATATTGAGATGGAAGATCGATAAAAAAGAGGGATTCCCTCTTTTTTTATGCAAAAATATAAGCTTATAAAATGAGGAAAACCGGAGACGAGGAGGGTCTCCGGTATTATGAAAAAGTATGAAAAAAAGTTTTAGCTAAGTAAGTTTGTTTGTTACTTGCTATGGTTTTAGTATACTCAGTAAATGTGAAAGAATTGTGTCTAAAAAATGATGAATTTATGTTTTTTGGTCATATTTTGAGAAATTCAGTGATTCCATATGCAACTCCGTCCTTGTCATGATGTTTTGTGATAAAGGTCGCAGCATCCTTACATTTTGGAGAAGCATTTTCCATGGCAATTCCGATACCAGCTTCTTTTAACAGATCAATGTCATTATCACCATCACCAAAGGCAGCGGTTTCTTCAGGTTTTAGATTCAAATATTCCCGAATAAAACGAAGTCCGGAATGTTTTCCGGCATCTTTATGAGAAATCTCGATCAGCTGCGAAACAGAAGAAGTAATATAGATCTCATCACAATTATATTTAAGTTCATTCCAAATGAGCTGCTTTTGCTGCTCGCCAGAGACAACAATATCCATACTGTCAATATGATCAATATGTTCTCGAATAAAAGAAATAATATCATCAATAGGAATTCTTGTAGATTGGATGTAAGGAATTGCTTGTGGAGTTGTACCATAGGAAACAGGATCTTCCACATAAGCTTTCAGGGCATAAGCTTTGCCATCAATAAAAACTTCAAGGGCAGTCTCATGCTGTTTAGCAATCTGAATTATACATTCAACGGAAGCAGGTGTCATCTTATATTCATGAAGACAGGTGCTTGTAGGAATATGGTAAATGGCAGCACCATTAGAAGTAATTGCATATTCAATTCCAGGCACAGCAAGAACATCTTTAGGCAGCGTATCAAAAGAACGTCCACTTGCGATCACAATGTGAACACCATTTTCAATTGCATGACATAAAGCATTATAATTTCCGTCAGAAAGCCGTCCACTTGCATTTAATGTTGTACGGTCAAGATCAAGTGCAATACATTTTATATTCATAAGAAACCTCCAGATTTCGCATTTGTTATACATAGTCGATATTGTGTAATATATTTTACACATATGAAAATATTGTATCTTTTCTTTGAAACAATTACAATATACGAAAGGAGGAAAAATAAAAATGGGAATGACAACATTATGCTATATAGAAAAAGATAACAAATATCTGATGCTGCATCGCATCAAGAAAGAACATGATATCAATAAAGATAAATGGATCGGAGTCGGTGGTCATTTTGAACATGGAGAAAGCCCGGAAGACTGCATGTTTCGTGAAGTTATGGAGGAAACAGGACTAACCCCATTGTCATATAGATTTTGTGGGATCGTCACATTTTTGTCCGATATGGGAACTGAAAAAGAAGCATGGGAATATATGTGTTTATACCATATCGAAGAATTCAAAGGCGAGATCAAAGAATGTGATGAAGGAGTACTAGAATGGGTAGACAAAGAAAAAATATTAGACCTTGATCTGTGGGAAGGTGACAGGTTATTTCTACGTTATATGCAGGAAAGAAGGCCATTTTTTTCGTTAAAATTGGTATATGAAGAAGGAAATTTAACAGCAGCTGTACTCGATGGAAAACCTTTAGAATTCTTCGACATTCTAGATGAAAAAGGAAACAAAACAGGCAGGATCAAAGAACGATCCTTAGTCCATGAAGATGGAGACATACATGGAACCGTTCATATCTGGATCAGAAGAAAAACAGAAAAAGGGTATGACCTGTTACTCCAAAAACGAAGCAAACAAAAAGACTCCTTCCCAGGCTGCTACGACATCTCATCCGCAGGTCATATCAGCGCAGGCGATGAACCATTAGAAACCGCATTAAGAGAACTAGAAGAAGAACTAGGGATCAAAGCAGAACCAGAACAACTTAAAAAAGTATGTATGCATGAAGGAAGCATGAATGGAAACTTCTATGGAAGAGAATTTAAGAATCATGAGATCAGCACGGTTTATATGTATGAAGAAACAGTGGATATTACAAAACTTAAACTACAGAAAGAAGAAGTCGAAGAGGTTATGTGGATGGATCAAGAAGAACTGATTCAGAAAGTGAGAGATGGTGGGATTCCAAATTGTATATACTTGGATGAAGTAGAGAAAATTTAATTTGTATGAGTTGAAGGTCATTGAGTATTTAGAGAAAAAATGAAAGATAGCATGTGAGCAACACGAATTCCATTGACGGAGTTTTGACAGAACGCTTATCCGCTGGATCTCCTGCAATAACTCGCGTTCAAAGGTACTGAAAACAGTAGTCTTTGACGCTCAAACAATTGCCCGATCCAGCTGCGATTCCGTCAAAACTCCTATGGAATTCGATCGTTGCTCACATGCTATCTTTCATTTTTTCTCTAAATACCTGAAGACTTTCAATCATAAAAATAAGAAAATTCAAGCTGATGGATGTATGTAAAACGTTATCAGTTTCCAATTTGTGTAGTAGCAGACAGATACTATTATCGCCAATACAGTAAAACATACACACTGTGTAGTGGTTTGAATAGACTTCAGGTGTATGTGACAGAAATAAAAGAAACACAAATATTTAAAAGAATCAAGGTGGCAAACATGAGCACTTTTTGAGTGCGTTTTTTACAAATTCGCAGTGCCTGTGGTTGGATGTCTGACCGTCGCTGCGGGCATTTTGGCTCGCAGCGAGGGAGTTTCCAAAGGAACAGGCACGGATCAGCGATCTGTAAAAAACGCTCTCAACAATGCGGAGTTGCCACCTTGATTCTTTTAAATATTTGTGTTTCTTTTATTTCTGTCACATACATGAGAGACTACCTTCAAATCAGGATTGTATAAAAACGAATAATCTATAGAATTCTTACTAAATTATGCTATAATATACAAGATTAATCAAACAGTTTCAAAATGAAAGAGGAAGTATCAAATGAAAAGGTTATTATTAGTTTTAATGTTGATTCTGGGAGCAGTAACGATCACAAGTCGTCCAGTACAGACTTATGCATATACAGAAGAGCAAAAACAACAGGCGAAATCATGGCTTTCTGCACATGGTTATCCACCAACAAGGGCAGGAGCAGAGCAAGCTTATCAGGATTATATGGATGGAAAGATTGATGTGCCAGAGGCTGATGCATATCTTGGAAGAAATAAGCAGAAGAAAATAGAAGAAAAGAATAACAGCACTTCAACTACGAATAAAACAAGTCAAAAGACAGGATCAGAAGATACAACAGATACTAAGAATACAGACACAAAGAATACAGATACAAAGAATACAGAATCACAGACATCTGCTACAAGCGAAACAACAACGACTACTACAGAAAAAACAGTAACAACAGAAACGAAAGAACAGCAGAAACAAAAAGAAGAGAAAAAGAAACAGGAGCAGAAAAAAGAAAAGAAGAAGCATATGACAGGAATTACAATTGCGATTGCGGCAGTTGCAGTTTTTGCGATTTTAGTATTGATCATGCGTAAGAAAATGTAAAAATGACTTGACACAAAAGTTAGTTAGTGCTATTTTATAAATAAATTAAATAATATCTTCAGGGCAGGGTGCAATTCCCTACCGGCGGTTACAGCCCGCGAGCTTTTGATAAGCATGACTTGGTGAGATTCCAAGGCCGACAGTACAGTCTGGATGGAAGAAGATTTAAGAAGTGATATTGATCATCATGTCCTGGGATTTTTATAATTCCAGGATTTTTTATTTCAAAAAGAAATATCAAGATATCAAAAAGGAGTTCCTGAAGAATTAGAACAAAGATCAGGAACTCCTTTTTATATTTCCGATTTCAATACCAATCAAAATCCAACCTCCCAAAATCAAAGAACCTGAAGGGAAGGGAGAAAAATATTTGAAAGAAGAATATATGCGGCGTGCGATCGAACTTGCCAAGAAAGGCTGTGGATATACCAATCCAAATCCTTTAGTCGGAGCAGTGATCGTAAAAGATCAAAGGGTTATTGGGGAAGGATATCATGAGAAGATCGGCGGATTACATGCAGAGCGAAATGCCTTAAAAAACTGCATAGAAGATCCTGAGGGAGCTGAGATTTATGTAACATTGGAGCCATGCTGCCATTATGGAAAAACACCACCATGTACGGAAGCGTTGATCGAAGCAGGGATCAAGAAAGTATATGTCGGGAATTTAGATCCCAATCCGAAAGTGGCAGGGGGCGGGATCAAAATCCTGAATGATCATGGAATAGAAACTGAGACAGGAATTCTTGAAGAAGAGTGCAGACAGTTAAACGATATATTTTTTCATTATATTCAGAATGATATTCCATATACAGCACTAAAATACGCAATGACATTGGATGGAAAGATTGCAACGGCAACTGGTGAATCCAAGTGGATCACAGGAGAAGAAGCCAGAAGACATGTACATACATTACGACATCAGTATGCAGCGATCATGGCAGGGATCGGTACGGTTTTAGCAGATGATCCGATGTTAAATGCACGAATCGAACATGGGAATGATCCAATTCGTGTGATATGTGATTCAAACTTAAGGATTTCGGAAGGATCAAATATCGTAAAAACAGCCAGAGAAATTCCAACGATCATCGCTACCATAAGTAAGGATCAAGAAAAAATAGCAAAATTAGAACAAAAAGGATGCAAGATCTTAAAAACGTCAGAGCAAGATGGAAAGGTCAATGTCAAAGAAGTTTTAAAACAGTTAAGAAATATGGAAATTGACAGTGTTTTAGTTGAGGGTGGTGGAATCTTGAATGAATCCTTGATCAAAAACGACTGTGTTCACAAAGTTTACGCCTATATTGCTCCCAAATTATTTGGAGGAGAAAAGGCCAAAACACCTGTAGAAGGCAAAGGGATCGAAAGGATCCAAGAAGCTTTGGTATTTGATGAATTAAAGGCAACACCACTTGGAAATGACATATTACTGGAAGGAAAGGTGAGATCATGTTTACTGGAATCGTAGAAGAATTAGGAACAGTCATATCCCTGAAGAGAGGAAGCAAAGCAGCAGTCCTTACGATCAAAGCAAATGTTATTTTTGAAGATCTTAAATTGGGAGACAGTGTAGCAGTTAATGGGGTCTGCCTGACAGCGACTCACATTAGCGGCAATACATTTCAGGCAGACGTGATGAATGAGACATTCAACCGAAGCAGTCTTGGAAGTTTAAAAAAGGGATCTGTCGTCAACTTAGAGCGAGCGATGGCAGCCAATGGAAGGTTCGGAGGTCATATGGTAGCAGGCCATGTGGACGATACAGGGGAACTTGTTAGTGTAAAACAAGATGATAATGCTGTATGGTTTACGATCAAAGCCCCAGAAAATATCATGAAATACTGTATTGAAAAAGGATCGATCGCACTCGATGGAATCAGCCTGACGATCGCTAAGTTAAGCGATGATACCATTTCCGTATCCATGATCCCACATACCATAAAAAATACCAATTTTGGATATAAAAAACCAGGAGATAAGATCAATCTGGAGAATGACATGGTTGGGAAATATATAGATAAACTGCTGCATTTTGATCAGCAGGAAACAAACGACAAACATACAAACAGCACCTTAACAATGGAAATGTTAAGAACTGCTGGATTTTAATAAAAAACGAGGAGGGAAAAGACAAGATGAGTGATGTAGTATGCGAAGTAATCGCACAGCTTCCAACAAAATACGGAACATTTGAGGCACATGGGTATGTAGACCAGAGAAGTGGGGAACATCATGTAGCACTGGTCAAAGGAGATATCGCAGACGGAGAACCAGTTTTATGTCGTGTGCATTCTGAGTGTCTGACCGGGGATACTTTTGGATCTTTACGCTGTGATTGTGGAGAACAGCGAAGTCGTGCAATGCGTCAGATCGAGAAAGAAGGACGAGGGGTTTTCTTATATATGCGTCAAGAAGGACGAGGAATCGGATTGATCAATAAACTGAAAGCTTATGTATTACAGGAACAGGGAATGGATACAGTCGAGGCCAACTTAGCTCTTGGATTTAAAGATGATGAACGAGATTACAGTGCAGGAGCCATGATCTTACAGGATTTAGGAATCAAAAAACTACGACTGATGACAAACAATCCAACCAAAATTGACGGATTAAATGAATATGGACTCGAGATCGTAGAACGAGTACCGATCCAGATGCCAATCAATCCATTTGATAAATATTATATGCAGACAAAGCAAAAGAAAATGGGACACATGACAACATACGAAGTTTAAATTAACAGAAAAATTAAAAAAATTAAGGTCCCAGGGACCTTAAGATTAACGAAATTAATGAAGAAAAAAGGAGTAATTAAAATGAGAGTATTAGAAGGTAAATTAGTAGCAAGCGGATTAAAAGTAGGAATCGTAGCAGCCAGATTTAATGAATTTATCGTATCCAAATTAGTATCCGGAGCTTTAGACGGATTGAAAAGACATGATGTGAAAGATGAAGATATCGATATCGCATGGGTACCAGGAGCTTTTGAGATTCCACTGATCGCAGACAAGATGGCAAAAAGCAAAAAATACGATGCAGTGATCTGTCTTGGAACAGTGATCCGTGGAGCAACAAGCCATTATGATTATGTATGTAACGAAGTATCCAAAGGAATCGCACAGGTATCATTAAATACAGGAATTCCAGTTTTATTCGGAGTTGTTACAACAGAAAATATCGAGCAGGCGATTGAACGTGCTGGAACAAAAGCAGGAAACAAAGGATATGACTGTGCATTATCTGCAATCGAAATGGTACAGCTGATCAAAGAAGTAGAAGCATAAAAAGAATCAGAAATTAAAGCAGGAAGTTAGTATGGAACAATATTATTTAGGATTTGACGCGGGAACACAAAGTGTAAAAACAGCAGTTTATGATATTGATATGAACCTGATCGTGCAGGATACCAATGCAACAATCTTAAATTATCCACATCCGGGATGGGTGGAAATGGACGCAGACCAGTATCTTCATGCAACGGTTACAGGGATCAGAAACTGCGTTACAAAGATGAAAGAAAAGAATCTGGATCCAGACAACATCCGCTCTATTTTTGGAGATGGGATCATCTGCGGGATTGTCGGTGTTGATAAGGATTGCCATGCAATCACACCTTACATCAATTATCTGGATTCCAGAACAAAAGAAGATGTTGAGGAACTAGCATCCCATCATTATGAGATCTGGGCAAAAGAGACTGGAAATCCTCAGCCAAACTGTATGTTTCCAGCGATGTTTGCACGTTGGATGATGAACAATTGTGAGGGCTTTAAAGAAAAAGGCAGAAAATTCATGCACAATGCCCCATATATCCTGGCTAATCTTGCAGGACTGTCTGCAGAAGATGCATTTATCGACTGGGGAACAATGTCTGGATGGGGACTAGGATACCGTGTAACAGAGAAAAAATGGTCCAAGGAACAATTAGAGATCCTTGGAATTCCAATGGAAATGATGCCAAAGATTCAAAAACCATGGGATATCATTGGAACATTATCAGAGACATTTGCAAAAGAAACCGGATTGAAACCAGGAATCCCAATCTGTGCGGGAGCCGGAGATACGATGCAGTCTATGATCGGATGCGGAGTGATCAAACCAGATCAGGCAGCCGACGTAGCAGGAACATGTGCGATGTTTTGTATCGCAACCGATGGAATCAATGAAGAATTAAGCAAACCAGAAAATGAACTGATCTTTAACAGCGGAACTTTAGAAAATACATACTTTTATTGGGGATTCATAAGAACCGGTGGATTAGCACTTCGTTGGTATCGAGATAATGTATGCAACGAAGCAGGAAATGGAGCATATTTTGATGAATTAAATGAGAAAGCACAAAATGTGCCATGCGGATCCAAAGGAGTCTTGTTCCTTCCATATTTAACAGGAGGATTTGGAGAAACATCCAATGCAAGTGCCTGTTTCCTGAATATGACGATGGACACAGATCAGGGAGTACAGTGGCGTGCAGTTTTAGAAGCGATCGGTTACGATTATATGAGTGTGACAGATATTTATAAAAAAGCAGGCGTGCCACTCGAATTTATGACGATCACAGAAGGTGGAAGCAATTCAGAAGTCTGGAATCAGATCAAAGCAGACATGTTAGGATGTAAGAGTGCCACATTAGAAAATGCACAAGGAGCAGTTCTTACAGATGCAGTGATCGCAGCATATGCGGTAGGAGATCTGGAAGATCCAAGTCAGGTATTTGAAAAAACAAGAAAGATCAAGAAAATTTATGAACCTGATCCAATAAGAACAAAATACTATCGCAGTATTTATGAACAACAAAGAAAACTGATCAAAGACGATATGGCAGCAGTTTTTGAGACTTTACACCAGATCAGTAAGATTCAAGAACAAAGCAATGATTAAAAAAATGAAAAGGCTTCTTTACAAGAGGCCTTTTTTTCTTGTACAATAAAGGATAAAGTATATAAAAATAAGTTATAAGCAACTAACTTTGTAGATGATTTTTGATCAATTAGATTTCAAGGAGGAAAAAGTCATGGATAACGAAAAGATTGAAAAATTACAACAGATGATCGATGAAAGTGATCATATCGTATTCTTTGGTGGCGCAGGTGTTTCAACAGAGAGTCATATTCCAGACTTTCGAAGCACGGATGGTTTGTATCACCAGACTTATAAATATCCACCCGAGGTTATGGTAAGTCATACATTTTATACACAGCATACGGAAGAATTTTATGATTTTTATAAGAATAAGATGATCTTCTTGGATGCAAAACCGAATAAGGCACATTTAAAACTTGCAGAGATGGAACGGGCGGGAAAACTGTCTGCGATCGTTACGCAAAATATCGACGGGCTTCATCAGGCAGCAGGAAGTAAAAATGTCTTTGAACTGCACGGCAGTGTTCACAGAAACTATTGCCAGAAATGCGGCAAGTTCTTCGATGTGAATTATGTCGTGAATGCCAAAGGAGTCCCATATTGTGATGAATGTGGGGGAATCATCAAACCAGATGTTGTATTATATGAAGAAGGTTTAGATTCTCAGACGATCAACGGAGCAGTCAGAGCCATTTCAAAGGCAGATATGCTGATCATTGGAGGAACATCACTGGTTGTCTATCCAGCCGCTGGAATGATCGATTATTTTAAAGGAAAATATCTTGCAGTACTGAATCGTGATGCGACAAGCAGAGATAAACAGGCAGATTTGTGCATTACAGACCCAATTGGAGAAGTACTGGGAAGAATCAGGGTATAAAGATGAAGAAAAAGGATATGATCTTGATCGCAGCAGTACTGGCAATTTCGCTGATCAGTTTTGCAGCGATCAAGATGACACAAAAAGACGGAAAAGAAGTGATCGTGACAGTTGAAGGAAAAGAAGTGTACAAAACATCCATCAAGAAAGATCAAATTTATCAGATTCCAGAGAAAAATGGCACGAACGTCATGCAGATCAAAGATGGAAAAGTTACAATGAAAAAAGCAGACTGTAAAGACCAGATCTGTGCAGACCATAAAGCAATTGAGAAATCAGGAGAAACGATCGTATGTCTGCCACATAAAGTAGTGATTGAGATTCAATCAGAAGATGGCAAAGAACAGGAATTAGACGGGGTAACACAATAAACATCAGATGAGATAGAAAACAACAGGAGAAATAAAATATATGTCAACCAAAAGATTAGCAACGGATGCAATGTTCTTAACATTAGCCCTCGTTGTATCCTATATAGAAGTATTGATCCCAATACCAGTTGGAATACCAGGAATCAAATTAGGACTCGCAAATGGAGTCATCATGGTACTGCTATTTTTCACAACATGGATCAGAACCCTTGAGATTTCTGTGATCCGAGTTGTACTGGCAGGCTTCCTATTTGGAAATCCAATGACAATCGCATACAGTCTGGCAGGAGGAATCCTAAGTCTGATCGTAATGGGAATCTTAAAGAAAATCAAAGGATTTTCATCAGTTGGAATCAGCGTCGGAGGAGGCGTTGCACATAACATTGGACAGTTAAGCATCGCGGTCATATTGATGGAGAACACAAAGATTTATTACTATGCACCAGTATTACTTCTGACAGGAACAATTGCAGGAGTTATGATCGGAGTGTTAAGTGGGGTACTGGTTAAGAAAATCCCGCCACAACTATTTTAAGTGATAAATTTATAAAAATTTCGTAAAATTTTTTCTAAAAGTTTGAAATTTCATCAAAATCATGGTAGTACTATATGT
Source organism: Anaerostipes amylophilus (assembly GCF_025567365.1). Taxonomy (NCBI): domain Bacteria; kingdom Bacillati; phylum Bacillota; class Clostridia; order Lachnospirales; family Lachnospiraceae; genus Anaerostipes; species Anaerostipes amylophilus. Next base: position 219,839 of record NZ_JAOQJG010000002.1, read on the forward strand.
ATATGCGCTTTCATAAGCAAGATAAGAATAAGATCATACAAAAGAAAAAGAAACTCTTAGATATGAAAAGAAAGGAGTTTGAAAATGAAAGCAAAACTAAATGAGATCATAAAACACGGACATTTAGGCATCATAGCGGCATTTTTTGCAATTTATATGGTCACATTTTCTTATATAGAAAATCGAGATGTACATCATTATATTGTACATACAGTACTTGATGAGAAAATCCCATTTTGTGAATATTTCATTATTCCATATTTGCTATGGTTTATATTTGTAGCTGTAACTGTACTGTATTTTATGTTTTTCAATCAAAATAAATGGAAAGAATACTATCAGTTGATGATCACATTGGGAATAGGAATGACCTTATTTTTAGTTATTTCCTTAGTATTTCCAAATGGACAGGATTTAAGACCAGTACTTAGTGGAAACAGCATTTTTATTCAGGCGGTGCAGTTTATTTATCATACCGATACACCGACAAATGTACTGCCAAGTATTCATGTATTCAATTCCCTTACATGCTGCATGGCAATTCTTCAGAATAAGCGGAAACATTTTAAGAAAACAACAGATATCGCAGTAGTGATCTTAACGATATTAATTATCATGTCAACGATGCTTCTAAAACAACACAGCGTTGTGGACGTAGCACTCGCAATCCTCATGTATACTGCATGTTACAGGATTGTATACGGCAAAGAAGTATGGAAACAGGATGCATTTTGTTCCTTTTTATTTATCAATCGGTAAATGAGAAAGCTTGACAGTATTTCTTGTGTTTGTTATAAATAAGTGTACGTAGCTCCCAGGGACCTTAAGTTTTAAGAACTTAAGGTCCTTGGGAACATAAAAACCAAGAAAGAGTATAACAATGAAAAGAAAACTTCTATCTATATTAGTATGTATAACAACACTCTCTTTATGTCTGATGGGATGCACAGGCAATACAACGAAGAAGAATAAGAATGGAAAACTAAAAGTTATTGCAAGTTTCTATACAATGTATGACTTTGCCAAGAAGATCGGCAAAGATAAAATTGAAGTGACGAATATGGTACCGGCTGGTACAGAACCTCACGATTGGGAGCCATCTACGAAAGATCTGATCGAGTTGGAGAAATCCGATGTCTTCATATATAATGGAGCCGGAATGGAACAGTGGGTGGATGATGTATTGGAAAGTCTTGACACTGAAGAATTAACAAGTGTAGAAGCATCCAAAGGAATCAAATTGTTGAAAGATACCGATGCACATGAACATGATCACGAGCACGAAAGTGAGAATGATCCACATGTATGGTTAGATCCACAGAATGCAAAATACGAGATGAATCAGATCAAGAAAGCATTGATCAAAGCAGATCCAGACAATAAAGACTATTACGAAGCCAATTATAAGAAAGAAGCAGCACGATGTGATGAGCTGGATCAACAATATAAGAAAGAATTAGCACAAGTTTCAAAGCGTGAACTTGTCGTAGCACACGAAGCATTTGGATATCTGTGCAAAGCATATGATTTAGAACAGATGGGGATCGAAGGGTTATCAGCAGATGATGAACCAGATCCAAAACAAATGAGCGAAGTGATTGAATTTGCAAAGAAACATAAGGTCAAAACGATCTTTTTTGAAGAATTGGTAAGCCCGAAAGTAGCAAAAACCATTGCCAAAGAAACAGGAGCATCCGCAAAGATGCTAAACCCTCTCGAGGGATTAAGCAATAAGAAAATCAAAGCAGGGCAAGATTATTTTTCTGTAATGAAACAAAATCTCTCTGCGATTAAAGAGGCATTAAGTGAATGAGCAAAACAAGCATAGATAAAATGATACAACTAAATCATGTAAAGTTTGGTTACAGCGATACAGAAGTATTAGATGAGATCAATCTTACGATCAATGAAGGGGAATATGTCGTATTAACCGGAGAAAATGGAAGCGGGAAAAGTACGCTTATGCGTCTTATTTTGGGAGAACTGAAACCAGATGAGGGAGAGATCATTATTATGGACAATGATTCCAAATTAAAGAAACAGATTGGTTACGTTGCCCAGAATGGGATCAGCAAAAATCAGAGTTTCCCGGCAACGGTTGAAGAAATCATGGTAACTGGACTATATCAGGAACTTGGTTTATTCCATCTTCCAAACAGGAAACATAAAAAGAAGATCAAAGATACATTAAAAGAATTCGGGATGGATGAATTCCTCAAGCGAAGAATTGGAGAATTATCCGGCGGGCAGCAGCAGCGAGTGATGATCGCCAGAGCAATGATCTCAAATCCAAGACTGCTGATCTTAGATGAACCAACAACAGGAGTTGATGCCACATCAACGAAAGCGTTATATGACACGCTATATGAGATTAATACAAAATACAAAACAACTATTTTTATGATCACACATGGAAGATTACAGGATTGTAAAGGATGTGATCGTATTTTGAGAATGGATGAAGGGAGAATTGAGGAACAATGATAGAAATGCTTCAATATGGATTTATGCAACGAGCATTTATCACAGGAATTCTTCTGGCAGTGATCACTCCACTGATCGGAATCACGATTGTATTAAAAAGAATGTCCATGATCGGTGATGCACTTTCTCACGCTTCCTTAGCCGGAGTAGCCCTCGGATTATTACTTGGGATCAATCCAATCCTTGGAGCGATGGGGATCTGTTTGTTCGCAGCACTAGGAGTTGAAGCGATCCGAAGAAAGATTCCAAGATATTCAGAGATGGCAATCTCCATCATCATGTCAACAGGGATCGGACTAGCCGGAGTGTTATCTGGTTTTGTAAAAAATGGAACAAACTTTAACAGCTTCCTCTTTGGAAGTATCATCTCGATCAGCAAAGACGAACTACTGATCGTATGCGTGATCAGTGCCTTAGTATTACTCTGTGTATTACTTTTATACAAAGAACTATTTTACATTGGATTTGATGAAAATGCAGCAAGGATCAGTGGTGTACCAGTAAAGACGATCAACTTTATCTTCACACTGTTAACCGCCCTTACCGTATCCATCGCATCAAGAACCGTAGGAACTCTGATCGTATCCTCCATGCTCGTTATCCCGATCGCATGTGGAATGCAGGTAGGAAGAAGCTATAAGGCTGTTATGATCATCGGCGTGATCACAGCACTGATCACAACGGTGATCGGATTAACACTATCTTATTATATCGGACTCAAACCAGGAGGAACGATCGTGTTATTAGAAGTAGGATGCTTTTTGATCCTTACATTGGTAAGCAGATATTTAAAATAGGATAAGACCCGATATTACTTGAATTTCATAACAAAATTTTATATAATGAAAAGAAAGCATGCATATAAAACAAGATTGCATGCTTTCTTTTTTGGAAGCAATCACGAAAGGAAGATAGATCAATGATCATCAAATTAATTGAAACTGTATATCAATTCCTGTGGGGAGACTGGATTCATATACCACTTCCAGGTGGGGGAAGTTTAGGAATCTCACTTCTGATCCTGTTATTATTTCCAGCAGGAATCGTATTTACAATAAAAACAAGATTCCTACCGATCCGCTTATTTCCAGATATGGTAAAAGTACTGACAGCAAGCAACAAAAAGGATAAAGGCGAAAAAAGCACTCTTTCATCCTTACAGACATTGATTGTATCAACTGCAACCCGTGTCGGAATGGGAAATTTAACCGGAGTTGTAGCAGCCGTATCCGCAGGAGGGGCCGGAGCAGTCTTCTGGATGTGGGTTACAGCCTTACTTGGTTCATCCACAGCCTTTATCGAAGCAACTTTAGCCCAGCTTCACAAAGAAAAAGATCCACTCTACGGAGGATACCGTGGAGGTCCGGCGTACTATATCCATCATTTTATGGAAGAAAAACAAGGCAAGAAGAAAAAACATACCCTGATCGCAGTCCTGTTTGCGATCTCAGGACTGATCTGCTGGTGTGGGATCAGTCAGGTAGTCAGCAATTCTGTAGCGGAGTCATTTAACAATGCATTTCATATTCCAACGATCTACACAACGATCATCTTAGTGATCATTGCAGCAGTAATCGTATTAAGAAAGAATGCAACCGTGAAAGTATTAGATATCGTTGTACCGATCATGGCAGTCGTATACTTCCTGATCACGATCTTTGTGATCGTAACGAATATCACAAGTATTCCAGCAGTCTTTGCAAGAATCTTCAAAGAAGCCTTTGGACTAAGACAAGTCGCAGCCGGTGGATTTGGAGCTGTTCTTATGAATGGTGTGAAACGAGGATTATTCTCAAACGAAGCAGGATCAGGATCCGCCCCATGTGCCGCCGCAGCCGCAGACTGCGAATGCCCTGCACAGATGGGACTGGTACAGGCATTAGGAGTATTTATCGATACGATCGTCATCTGCAGCTGTACCGCAATGCTGATGCTATTAGCACCACAGAGTATGACAGACGGTCTTACAGGAATGAATCTACTTCAGACAGCTATGAACTACCACCTTGGAAGTTTTGGAGTCATCTTTATCGCTGTGATCCTTTGGATGTTCAGTTTCTCAACATTCTTAGGAATCTTGTTTTATGCAAGATCCAATGTTGCATACTTATTTGGTGATAACTGGGCATCACAGACAGCATACAAAGTATTAGCACTGGTCATGCTCTTTATCGGAGGAATCCAGACTTATACCTTCGTATGGGACTTAGGAGACGTCGGAATCGGACTGATGACGATCTTCAATATCTTCATCCTGTATGCAATGTCGGGACAAGCGATCAAAGAATTGAAAGATTATGAAGCAGATAAGAAGAAAAATATAGAAGAAAGAGCGTTTTCCTTGCAGGAAGATGAATAAAAAAATGGGTGTCCCAACCAAGGACACCCATTTTTTAAACAAATAATTTCTTCCGAGTCCGAAAATAAGCCACCAAAACCATACTTCCAGTCAACATCCAGGAAATCGGATAGATCACCATCAAAAGCCTGTAATCATGGAACCAGTGACAAACCGTAGCAAGCCACACAAGTCTTAACACACAAGACCCAAACACAGTAAGGATCGCAGGGGTCATAGACCGCCCAAATCCACGCAGGCATCCACCACTGATCTCATAAGAACTTGTTAAACACTCAAACATCAAAACAAATAAGAAACGGATCACAGCATAACGATATACCGCAGGGTCACTCGTAAACAATCCAATAAAGAACGTACGGAATACAACAAAGATCGTACTAAGCACTCCACAGGAGATGACACTACACATCATACCAAGACGAAAGATCTTCTTACAACGCTTCTCATTCTTCGCTCCATAATTCTGCCCAGTAAACGTAACAACCGTCTGAGCAAATGCATTGACAAGATAATAAGCAAAATACTCATAATTAAGCTCCACCGCAGACCCAGCAATTCCAGCAGAACCAAAACTGTTGATCCCAGACTGGATACAAACATTCGCAAGCGAAAACACCATTCCCTGAAGTCCCGCAGGAACCCCGATCCTTAAGATCTTAGATACCGCATCACGATCGATCATCAAAGACTGAAAAGAAAGACGGATCGGAAGCTCCTCGTGCATCAGAAAATAAATGATCTGCGCAGCACTTACCGCATTCGCACCAACCGTAGCAAGACCAGCTCCAGCAACACCCATACGAAATACTACAACAAATAACAAGTTCAAAATAACATTCACAACACCAGACACGATCAAAGCATACATCGGACGACGCGTATCCCCGATACTACGAAGGATCGAAGCCCCAAAATCATACAACATAAAAAACGGCATTCCAAGAAAATAAATTCTCAGATATAAAGTTGCCAGATGAATGATATTCTTCGGAGCACCCATCAGTACAAGGATCGGATGCGCCACAAACTGTCCAAGCACAAGCAAAAACACACCACTTAACAAAGCGAGCGTAACCGCTGTATGTACCACACGAGGAACACGTTTCTTATCACACTGTCCAATATAGTTTGCAATCACAACATTTGAACCAAGTGAAATTCCAGAAAACAAAGTAACCATCAAAGAAATAACAGAACTATTACTCCCAACCGCAGCCAAAGCCTCACTACTCGCAAAACGCCCGACAACCGCAGTACCAACCGAATTAAAAAGCTGTTGTAAGATACTACAAGCAGCAAGCGGCATGGCAAATAATAAAATTTTATCTAACAAACTTCCATGAAGCATATCCATCTTACCGGACTGCTTAGATGAAGAATTCTTCATATAAAACTCCCTTCTATCTCCTATGCCCAGTCACCTTAAGTTTTCAGTTTCGCAAGAAACTGAAAACTTAAGGTGACTGGGCACCCACACAACTCTCTTTTTAGCAGATACAATTCTAACTCTTTTTAAATAAATTATCAACAAAAGAAAATAACGAACCAAAAAAGATACAATCGAAACAGGCTCATAATGATATAATAAAGAACAAAACAAAAAGATAAGACATAAGAAAGAAGGAACACAACCCATGCAAATGAGCATATTACTATTTAAACAGATTGCCCAGCTATTCCTAATGATCCTAATGGGCTACATCATCGTAAAAACAAAGTTATTAAAAGGAGAAGACAGCAAAGTCCTCTCAAAGATCATCCTATACCTGATCATCCCAGCAGTCATCATCAACGCATTTCAGGTAGACTACAGCCCAAACGTAACCAAAGGACTGATCACAGCCTGCATAGCATCCATTATCCTGCAGTTTTTACTACTCTTCGTAACCTACATCATGCAAAAAATGTTCCACCTAGACTCTGTAGAATTCACATCCGCCTACTACTCAAACTCCGGAAACCTGATCGTACCATTAGTTACCTATATATTAGGAGGAAAATGGGTCGTATACGGCTGTGTGTTCATGAGTATCCAGCTATTCTTCATCTGGAGCCAGGGCAAAAACATGATCAGCAGGGAAAAAGGGATCAACCTAAAGAAGATCCTGTTAAACATCAATATGATCTCTGTATTCCTAGGAGTCATCCTATTCTTCACAAAAATAAGATTCCCAGAGATCATCAACAATACGCTCTCATCTGTGGGAGGCATGATCGGCCCATTAAGCATGATCGTCACAGGAATGCTGATCGCTGAAGTAAACCTAAAAGATATCTTTACAAACAAGAGAGTCTATCTGGTAACAGTACTAAGACTAATCATTCAACCATTGATTGCATTAGCAGTCATCAATCTCTTAGGAATGAGAGGGTGGCATCCACAAGGAGATAAGATAATTCTCATCACATACCTCGCAGCGATCACACCATGCGCATCGACTGTTACACAGATGTGTCAGGTGTATGGGAATGATTCGAAATATGCAAGTGCGATTAATGTTATGACTACGTTGTTATCTATAATTACCATGCCGGTGTTTGTTTATTTGTATCAGATGTAAAAAATAATATGAATAAATGTGAAAAAAACACATAGAATACATGTAAAATATGCGAATAAACATTGTCAAATATTGACGTAAGTGAGGAAATCACGTAAACTATGAATATAGGAGGTGCTAAAATGTTAATTAGATTTAATGTAAAGAATTTTCTTTCGTTTTTTGAAAATGAATCAGGGCAATCAGAAGAATTTTCTATGATAGCTGGAAAAGTTAGAAGTAAGAGAGAGCACATATACGATAATGATAAAATTAAATTGTTAAAATTTGCAGCTGTTTATGGAGCGAATGCATCTGGAAAATCCAATTTAGTAAAAGCATTGAATTTTATGAAAAAAACAATTGTAGATGGACTTCCTAAAGGGCACACTGACATGTATTGTAAAACTGACAGAGCAAATAAGGAAAAGAAAAGCTATTTTGAATTAGAAATTATGCTAGATGATAAATATTATGCATATGGATTTGAAGTGATTTTAAGTCAAAGCAAGTTTGTTTCAGAATGGCTTGTTGAACTTAAAAGTGATGGCAGTGAAAAAAATATTTTTACTAGAGATATTGAAAATGGTGAAACCGAGTTTAGCAGTGAATTAAAACGAGATAAAAAGTCATATGAAAAATTAAAAAATTATGCCGAAGATATTCAAGAGGATTCAGAAGTATTATTATTATCAATAATGAATAAAAATAAGAAAACTCTATATGAAAAATATAATAATCTTAAAGTATTTCGAAATGTATATATGTGGATAGAACGAAAATTAGATATTAATTATCCAGATCGACCAATTTCGGACTATTCATATATGGCAAAAACGGAAAAAATAGATGAAGTTTGTAAAATTATTAAAGCATTTGGAACAGGTATCACAGGATTTCAGATGGTAGATGTAGATCCAGAAGAAATATTTAGAATGATTCCAAATAGAATTAAAGAAGAAATATTAAAGGATGTAGAGAATAAAAAAGTAACAGTAAATCGTATGAAATTAAAAGAAATTGGAATTGTGATGAGATCCAATAAAGACTTTTTTATTTTAAATATTGCTAGTAACGGAAAAGTTGAAGGAAAGACAATTAAATTCTTGCATGGGGAAGAGAATATTTTGTTTAATTTATCAGAAGAATCAGATGGTACGGTTAGAATATTAGATTTAATAGAAGTATTACTTTCGGGAGCAAATAAAACATATGTGATTGATGAACTGGATAGATGTTTACATCCAAGTTTAACTTGTAAATTTGTAGAAACATATTTACAATTGGCAGCAGAAAGGAATATTCAGTTAATTGTGACAACACATGAATCAAGATTGTTAGATTTTGATATTCTTCGAAGAGACGAAGTGTGGTTTGTTAATAAAAGAATTACAGGAGAAAGTGATATTTATTCTTTGGAAGAATATAATACAAGATTTGACCAGAAGATAGATAAGGCCTATTTAGATGGACGGTATGGGGGAGTTCCAAAATTCAGTACTGTATTTCCTGTGAAAGGGGATGAGTAATGGATGAGAGAAAGAAAAGGTTCTGGTTTTGGTAGACGTTCAGTTGCATCAGAATCAAAGCAAGCTATAAAAAAGTATTTTTTACTATATGAAGGCTCAGATACTGAAGTATTATATTTTGATGCAATAGAAGATATGCGAAAAGAAATAGAGCTTAATTCATTAATAGAACTAGTGCCTATTATTAGATGTTTTAGTGAAGAAGGATGGAGTAATCCTCGAAAAATATTGGATAGAGTTATTCAAGATTTAAAGGAAAGAGATACAGGAACTATATCTTTCAAAACCCTGTTTGATAAAATTATTGACTATTTTCATGAAAAACAGATTATAATTAATAGTAAAGTGTTGAAAAGGGCTATCTGGAAAACAATGAAACAAATATGTGAAGAAGAATTTGAAAAAACATTAGAAGATATTATTGATGATCCTGAATTTGTTTGTAATAAAGTTTTGACAGAATTAGGACAAAAATATAAGATTGACAACATTATTCAATATATTCCAGAAATCATCAAGTTTGAAGACTTAACATATGAAGAAAATTATGATGAAATTTGCTTAATTGTAGACAGAGATAAAGAAAGTTTTATAGAATCACAGTATGAATATGTAAAACAAAAATGTGAAGAACAAGGATTTCGTTTCTGTGTAACCAATCCATGTTTTGAATTTTGGCTACTGATGCATTCAGAAAAAGTTTTCGACTTAGATCAAGAAAAACTATCAGAAAATCCAAAGGTAACATCTAAAAAAAGATATGCAGAATATGAATTACATAAAATTTATCCTAGCTATAAGAAAAGCAATTACAAAGCGGAAGAATTTGTAGGGAATATTGATACAGCAATCAAAAATGAAAAAGAATTCTGCGAAGATATAGAAGGATTAAAACATTCTATTGGGAGTAATATAGGGCTTTTGATAGAGGATATGAGGAAATAGTAGTATTTTAGATAAATGTATAACTTGAGCGTTTCTTGTATTTTATAACCAACAGTTTCCTTTCCAATACCTTTCGCTATATATCACATATCTTAAAAATAGTTATTGCCGCAAAACGATTAGCATTTTATCAGTATTTTTGACGGGTTCGCAGCTGGCATGGG